>JAEWVY010000185.1 GCA_023396625.1 Pseudomonadota bacterium
CCCCAGCTCGTTGCGCAAGGTCTCGTAAAACCCCAGATCGATGTAGACCTTCTGGTCGCCCGGGCAGTAAAACGGCCCCATGGCCGCCGCGCCCTGGCCACAGGCGGTGGCCGTGGCGCCGCGGAAAAGCACCAGGCTGGGCTCCTCGTACCTCGCGCCACGCTGGGCGAACACGGCGGTCCACACATCCTCGGTGTCGGCGAGCACGGTGGAGACGAATCGGGCCAGACGGTCGTCGGCCGGCGGCTTGCGCGCGGGCACCTGCTGAGTCTGCACCGGCCCGCCGCCGCTGAGCAGGCCCAGCACCGTGAGTGGATTGATGCCGAACACCCAGCCCGCGAGCAGCGCGATCACCACGGTCCCGATGCCGATGGACCGCCCGCCGACACCCGGGCCGCTTCCGCCGCCCTCCCCGCGCCTGTCCTCGACGTGGTCCGACTCCCGATGGCCCTCCCATTTCATGGTGTGGTCCTCCCGCAGGGCGCAGCGACGCCGTTCAGGCCTTGGGCAGCGTCACACCACGCTGGCCCTGGTATTTGCCGCCGCGGTCCTTGTAGCTGGTCTCGCAGACTTCGTCGCTTTCGAAGAACAGCACCTGGGCGCAGCCTTCGCCCGCGTAGATCTTGGCCGGCAGCGGCGTGGTGTTGGAGAACTCCAGCGTCACGTAGCCTTCCCACTCGGGCTCGAAGGGCGTGACGTTGACGATGATGCCGCAGCGCGCGTAGGTGCTCTTGCCCAGGCAGATGGTGAGCACATTGCGCGGGATGCGGAAATACTCCATGGTCCGCGCCAGGGCAAAGCTGTTGGGCGGAATGATGCACACGTCCTCGTTGAAATCGACGAAGCTCTTTTCGTCGAAATTCTTCGGGTCCACCACCGTGCTGTGGATGTTGGTGAAGACCTTGAATTCCGGTGCGCAGCGGATGTCGTAGCCGTAGCTGCTGGTGCCGTAGCTGATGATCCGGTGCCCTTCGCGCTCACGGATCTGGCCGGGTTCGAAGGGTTCGATCATGCCGTGCTGTTCGGCCATGCGGCGGATCCACTTGTCGCTCTTGATGGTCATGGTTCACTCCTGCACGCCATTGTAGGCATGCGCCAGAGGCCCCGGCCTTCACGGCGGCCCGGCCCTCGAATGATATAAAAATAGGAGCTACAAATGACCTGCAGATGCTGGGAAACGGCTTATTTCACCGAGAAATCACGGTGCGCTCCACCACCCGGTCGTCGCCCAGCACGATCATCGAAAACAGCAGCTCGTCGAGACTCTTGGCCTGCGACGTGCGCCGCGCCAGCAGCGGCGTCGCCGCGGGATCGAGCACCAGGAAGT
The DNA here is from genome assembly GCA_023396625.1 of Pseudomonadota bacterium. Classification (GTDB taxonomy): domain Bacteria; phylum Pseudomonadota; class Gammaproteobacteria; order Burkholderiales; family Burkholderiaceae_C; genus JAEWVY01. The sequence continues at coordinate 1,328 of JAEWVY010000185.1, forward strand.
CCGCTTCGCAGCCGGGTTGCAGGTTGCCCACCACACCATCGAGCCCCAATGCCCGCGCGGCGCCCGCCGTGTGCAGCCACCACAGGCGCTGCGGGCTCAGGCTGAGGCCGGGCTTGGTCTGCCCCTCGCGCCCGACGTGGTAGGCCGCCAGCATGGTGTGGAATGGGCAGAAGCTGGTGCCGCCGCCGACGTCACTGGCCAGGCCGTGGCGGAATCCCGCGTGGTCGGCCCGCGCGTAGTCGAAGAAGCCGCTGCCAAGAAACAGGTTGCTCGTCGGGCACACGGCGGCGGCGGCGCGGCGTTCGCGCATGAGCACGCGGTCTTCGTCGCTGAAATGGATGCAGTGCGCGTACACGGCGCGCTCGCGCATCAGGCCATGGTCGTCGTAGATGGACAGGTAGCTGCGCGAATCGGGGAACAGGGCGCGCGCCCAGGCGATTTCCTCGCGGTTCTCCGCCACGTGGGACTGGATCCACACGTCCGGGTAGCGGGCGGCCAGTTCGCCCGCACCGCGCAGCTGCGCCTCGCTGCAGCTCGGCGCGAAGCGCGGGGTGATCGCATACCCCAGGCGGTCCACGCCATGCCACCGCTGAATCAGCGCCTCGGTGTCGGCGAGGCTCTGCTCGGTCTGGTCACGCACGCCATCGGGCGAGTGGCGGTCCTGCAGTACCTTGCCTGTGATCAGGCGCAGGCCCCGGCGCCGCGCTTCCGCGAACAGCGCGGTCACCGACGCGGGGTGCGAGGTCGCGAACGCCAGTGCCGTGGTCACGCCGTTGCGCGCCAGTTCGTCGAAAAAGAAGCTGGCCACTTCGGCCGCATGGCCGGCGTCGCTGAACTGCGCCTCGTGCGGAAAGGTGTAGTGCTCCAGCCACGGCAACAGGCCCTCGGCGGGCGAGCCGATCACGTCGGTCTGCGGGTAATGGACGTGCAGGTCGATGAAACCCGGGGCAAGGATCCGGCCCGGCAGGTGCGTCACCGGGACACCGGCATGGCCGTCGATGAGCGTGCGGCAAGGCCCTGCCGCCACCACCACGGCCCGGCCCGCGGGGCCTGGCCCCACGACCAGCAGACCATCCTCGTCGAAAAGGGCCTGGCCCTCGTCATCGAAACGCAGCAGGGAAGCACGGAAAGCTTTCATTGGCGACAAGCTTAAACAAATCGGGCCGCCGCGTCATACGCGGCTGCAGATAACGACCATGCCGCGTTGCGGACAAGATCGCAGGCGTCGCGGAACCAGGGCAAGGGCTCAGCGGGCCAGTTTGCCCTGCACCCCCTCGGCCAGCCAGTCCATGCCCAGAATCTGCGCATCGCTCAGCGTCTGGCCGGCGGCGATCCGTACCCGGCCCGCGTTGTCGCGGACCGCAGCCCGGCCATGAAACGGGTGCAGCCGGCCGCTGGCGATATCCCTCTGCCGTGCCAGCACCTCGTCGCGGACCGCCGCAGGCACCCTGGACCCGAAATCACCCACGCGCACCATGCCGTCGCGGATGCCTCCCCAGACCTGGCCGCTGGTCCAGCTGCCGTCGAGCACCGCGCGCACCCGACGCGTGTCGTACTCCCCCCAATGGTGGGTCACCGCGAGAATTTGCGCGTCCGGCGCCACGCGGCGCATGTCCGAGTGGTAGGCCACGGCCAGCTTGCCGCGTTCCTGCGCGGCCGCCATGACCGCGGTGGACGCCGTATGAAAACCGATCACGTCCACCCCCTGATTGAACAGCGTGAGCGCGGCGTCGCGTTCACGCGGTGGATCGAACCAGGCGTCGATCCACACGAGTTTGACCACGGCCTCGGGGTTGACCGAGCGCAGGCCCAGCGTGAAAGCGTTGATGCCCTGGAGCACCTCGGGAATGGGAAAACCCGCCACGTAGCCGACCACGCCGGTCGTCGTCATGCGGCCGGCCGCCACGCCGGCGAGATAGCGTCCCTCGTAGTACCGCGCATTCGCCGTGGCCACGTTGGCCGCCGTCTTGTAGCCCGTGATGGACTCGAACCGGACCCCTGGAAAGTCCCGCGCCACCTTCAGTGTCGGCTCCATGTAACCGAAGCTCGTCGTGAAGATGATGCGGTGTCCATTGACCGCCAGATCGCGGATCACCCGTTCGGCATCCGCGCCCTCGGGCACATTGTCGACCACCGTGGTCCTGACCTGCCCGCCCAGTGCCGCCTCGACCGCCTTGCGACCCTCGTCGTGCTGGCGCGTCCAGCCGACATCGAGCACCGGGGTCACGTAGACGAAACCGGCCTTGATCGGGTCACCGTCGGCGGCCCGGGCCTGTGAAGACAAAGAAAAGATGAAACAGGCGGCCGCGAACGCGGCGGCGAGGTTTTTGTACATGGTGTTCCTCGACATGGTCCCGGTTGAAAAAACGAAGCCCGCCGGGACAGCGGGCTTCGGTGCCGATTCTATCGCCTCTGCCGCGACCCCACCGGGCCGGCGGGTTGAACCTCAGGCCGTGACGGACGACAGGAATTGCTGCAACTCGGGCGTCTGCGGCCGCGAAAACAAGGTGTCGGGTGGCCCCATTTCATGCACCCGCCCCTGGTGCATGAACACGACCCGGTCGCTGACTTTGCGGGCGAAGGCCATTTCGTGCGTCACCAGGATCAGCGTCATGCCTTCATCGGCCAGCATCTCCACGACCTGCAGCACCTCGCCCACCAGCTCCGGGTCCAATGCCGAGGTGATCTCGTCGCACAGCAGCACCGTGGGATTCATGGCCAGCGCGCGGGCAATGGCCACACGCTGCTGCTGACCGCCCGAAAGCTGATCGGGCATGCGGTCGAACAAATGCCCCAGCCCCACGCGTGCCAGCAGGGCCTGGGCGCGGACCTTCGCCTCCTCCGAAGGCAGGTCCTTGACCAGGGTCGGAGCCAGCATCACGTTGCGCCCGGCGCTCAGGTGCGGAAACAGGTTGAAGCTCTGAAAAATCATGCCGACCTGCTGGCGCAGTTCGCGCATGGCATGGGCATCGCCATGCCGCAACGCCTGGCCGTCCACCGTCAGCGTGCCGCGCTCGAAACTTTCCAGTCCGTTGATACAGCGCAGCAACGTGCTCTTGCCCGAACCGCTCTTGCCGATGATGCAGACCACTTCCTTGCGGCCCACCTGCAGATCGATGCCCTTGAGCACTTCATTGGCACCGAAACGCTTGTGCAGGCCGCGGATGTCCACCAGCGCATAGGGGGGAGTCGAAGACAATGTCATAGGTCAGGCCGGGCGGCGGTTTTCCAGCCTCTGGCTCCACCACGACAGCGGGTAGCACAGGGCGAAGTACAAAAGGCCCACAAAGCTGTAGGCCAGAAAGGGTTGATAGGTCGCGTTGGAGATCATCTGCCCGGCCTTGGTCAGCTCGACAAAACCAATCACCGAAGCCAATGCCGTGCCCTTGACGATCTGCACCAGAAAGCCCACCGTGGGTGCGATCGCCACGCGCAGGGCCTGCGGCAGGATCACGTGGCGCATCTGCTGCGCATAGCTCAATGCCAGACATGTGGCGGCCTCCCACTGGCCCTTGGGGACAGCGTTGACGCAGCCGCGCCAGATCTCTGTCAGGTAAGCACTGGCATAGAGCGTGAGACAGACGGACGCCGCCACCAGCGGCGAGGTGTCCATGCCCAGCAGGGCCAGGCCGAAATACACCAGAAAGAGCTGCATCAGCAGCGGCGTGCCCTGAAAGACTTGCACATACCACGCGACCGCCACGTCCGCGCCGCGCAGCCGGGTAAACCGCAACAACAGCAGGCCCAGACCGGCCAACCCGCCGCCGATGAAGGCGATCAGCGACAGCGCCACCGTCCAGCGCACGGCGCCCAGCAAAAAGGTGAAGATATCCCAGAGGGAAAACTGGACCATGATGGAAACTAGGCGCGGCTGGAAAAAATGAAGCGCGGCCCCACCCAATACAGCAGTTGGCGCAGCGCAATGGCCAGCAACAGGTAGATGCCCGTGACGATGATGTAGGACTCGAAACTGCGGAAGGTGCGGCTGGAAATCAGATTGGCCGCCTGCGACAGCTCTTCCGCCGAGATCTGTCCGCACACCGCCGAGCCCAGCATGACGATGATGACCTGGCTCACCAGTGCCGGCCAGATGCGCGCCAGCGCCGGGGGCAGCACCACGCGCGAAAACGTCTGCCACGGCGTGAGCGCCAGGCTCAGGGCCGCCTCCAACTGACCGCGCGGCGTGGCCTGCAGGCCGGCGCGCACGATTTCGCAGGCATAGGCCCCGAGGTTGAACACCATGGCCAACACGCTCGCCATTTCCACCGACAGCCGCAGCCCCAGCGAGGGCAGGCCGAAAAAGATGAAAAACAGCTGGATGATGAAGGGCGTGTTGCGCACCAGCTCGACGTAGGCCCCCACCCCTCGCTTCAGCACCGGCCCTCCGTGCAGCCGCGCCCAGGCGCAGGCCACGCCCACCAGCGTGCCCAGCACCGCCGAGAAAGCGGTCAGCAGCACGGTCAGGCCCAGTCCATGCAACAGCATGGGCCACTGCTCCAGAACGGTGCCAAAGTTGAATTCAATCATGGTGAATACCTCGCACCCGCTCGTCCTGAGCCTGTCGAAGGACCGCAGCTTCGATCATTCGTCAAGCTCACGACAGGCCAGGCTCAGCCCGAACGGCAAATGAACAGTATCGCCTTTGACCTCAATCAGGCAGCACGCCGGTGCCACGCCCCAGCCATTTTTGCGAGTACTGCTCCAGTGTGCCGTCGGCCTTGGCGGCCCGCAGGATTTCGTTCACCTTCTTCAGCAGCGCGGTCTCGCCCTTGCGCACGCCGATGAAGTTGGGCGAGTCTTTGAGCAGCAGCTTGTACTCGGCCTGCACTTGCGGGTTCTTTTGCACAGCGGCAGCGGCCACCGCGGCGCCGGTGGCCAGCAACTGGGTTTGCTGCGAAATGAAGGCGGCCACGGTGGTGGCATCGTCCTCAAAGCGCTGGATCTTCAGTGTCGGAGGCGCCACCTTCTGCAGCACATCGTCCTGGATGGTGCCGCGCGTCACGGCAATGGTCTTGCCCGCCAGGTCGTCAAAGCTCTTGATGCTCAGCGCCTTGGGGCCGAACACCGCCTGGAAGAAGGGCGCGTAGGCCACCGTGAAGTCGATCACCTTCTCACGCTCCGGGTTCTTGCCCAGGGCCGAGACGATCAGGTCGATCTTCTTGGTCTGCAGATAGGGAATGCGGTTGGGTGTGCTCACGGGCACGAACTCGGCCTTCACGCCCAGCTTGTCGGCGATCAACTGCGCCGTGGCCACGTCCACGCCCGTGAGCTTGAAGTCGGGACCCATGTAGCCATAAGGCGGGAAATCGGAGGCCACGCCCAGTGCGATGGACTTCTTGGCCAGGATCGCGCTCAGCGAATCGTCCGCCGCATGGACTGGCGTGGCCAAAAACACGGCGGCACCCGCAATCGCGGCGGCCAAGGCCGAAAACAGCTTGAATTTCATGGCATGTTCCTGTTCAAGAAAAGTAAGACATGCCTGGCCTTGCGCAAGATGCATGCCACCTGCCATGCCTGGCATTCCACTTGCAAACCAGCAAAACACGATATGAAACCAATGTTTCTCAAAATCAAAATATGATCTATATGTTTCACACTGGTGCGACAGTCGCCCTGTTTTGGGGATGACGGCACCAAAACTCACCTTCTCATGCCCTTGACTTCCCTGCCCACACTGCGCGAGCGTATTCAGGCCCAGTACGACGCCCTGTCCCTGGTGGACCGCAAGCTGGCCGACGTGGTGCTGGCCCATGAAAAGGACCTGCTGGCCTACCGCGCCACCGAACTGGCGGCGCTGGCGGGGGTGTCCAAGGCCAGCGCGGCGCGCTTCTTCAAGCGTCTGGGCTTTGCCGACTTCCAGGCCTTCCGCCAGCATCAGCGCCTGGGCGTCTCCCAGCATTCGCCACTGGGCCGCGTGGCGCGGCAAGGCCTGCGCGCCAGCCCCCTGCAGCATCACATCGCCCAGGAGACGCGGCAACTGCAGGCCCTGGCCGAAAGCCTGGACGACGCCAGCGTGCAGCAGGCAGTCAGGTTGATGATGGGCGCACGCCGCGTCTGGGTGGTGGGCTACCGCAACGGCTACATGGCCGCGTTCTATGCCCAGGCCCTGTTGTCGAAACTGCGCATCGGCGTGCATCTGCTCAACGAAGGTGCAGGCGAGGAGGCCGAACTGCTGGCCGAGATTCAAGCCGGCGACGTGCTGCTGGCCATGGACTTTCGCCGCCGCGCGCGACGCCTGAGCCAGGTGACGGGCGCCGCTTGCGATGCGGGCGCTGTGCTGGTGCTGATCAGCGATGCGCGCGTGTCGGCGTTGGCGGCACGCGCCCAGGCCCTGTTCATCTGTCCGCCACAAGGGGAAGCCATTTTTGACTCCTACGTGGGCGCCATCAGCCTGATCAACTACCTGGCCACCGCCATGCTGGCCCAGCTGCCCAAAAAATCCCGCGCCCGCATGGCGGCCATCGAACAGGTTCACGCCCAACTGGATGACCTGGAGCCCTCTTTTTGAACCCAAGCCCTCTCATGACACCCCACTCCTTCACCTTGCTGCTCAACTCCCGTTTTCAAACCGGCGAGGCTTATGGCGAACAGCGCAGCACCCTGCTCAGCGCGTCGGCGCTGGCCCAAGCCCAGACCGTCATCAGCACCTGGCCGGGTTACGCCGTCACCCGCCTGTGCTCGCTGCCCACGCTGGCCCGCATGGCGGGTGTCGCCAGCATCCACTACAAAGACGAGGGCAGCCGCTTTGGCCTGGGCAGCTTCAAAGGCTTGGGCGGGGCTTACGCCGTGGCCCGCCAGCTGTGCCGCGTGTTGAGTCAACGCCTGGGCCGCGTGGTCTCCCCTGCCGAGTTGCAGCGGGACCCGGCCCTGCGCCAGGCCTGCGCCGACATCACCGTCACCTGCGCCACCGACGGCAACCATGGCCGCTCGGTCGCCTGGGGCGCGCAGATGCTGGGCTGCCGCTGCGTCATCTACATCCATGCCACCGTGAGCGAGGGGCGCAAGGACGCGATTGCCCGCTACGGCGCGCAGGTGGTGCGCACAGCGGGTAACTACGACGACTCCGTGCAGCAAGCCGACCGCGATGCCAAGGCCAATGGCTGGTTCGTGATTTCCGACACCTCCTACCCCGGCTACATGGACGTGCCCCGCGACGTGATGCAGGGCTACCAGCTCATGGTGCACGAGGCGGTGAGTGCCCTGCCACAGTGGCCCACGCACGTGTTTGTTCAGGCTGGCGTCGGCGGTTTTGCGGCGGCGGTGTGCGCCTATTTTTGGGAGCGCAACAGCGCGCAGCGCCCGGTGTTCGTGGTGGTGGAGCCCGAGCGCGCCGACTGCCTGCTGCAAAGCGCGCGCGCTGGCGAGGTGGTTGCAGTAAAGGGCGAGCTGGATACGCTGATGGCCGGCCTGGCCTGCGGTGAAGTGTCCCTGCTGGCCTGGGAGATTCTGGCCACCGGAGCCAACGCCTTTTGCACCATTCCTGATGCCGCCGCCGTGGAGGCCATGCGTCTGCTGGCCAGCCCGCAGGGTGGTGACCCGGTGATCGTCGCCGGCGAGTCGGCCGTGGCCGGGCTGGCTGCCGCCCTGCTCTGCGCGCAAGACAGCGCCGCCCGCGCCACCCTGGGCCTGGGGCCGGACAGCCGCGTGCTGTTGTTTGGCAGCGAAGGCGACACCGACCCCGCGCTGTACCAGCAGCTGGTGGGCCGCAGCGCCGCCCAGGTGCTGGCCGACGGGGCCGCAGCATGAGCATGCCGCGGATCAACGGCCCGCGCCTGCTGACCAGCCTGCAAGCCTTGGGCCAGATCGGGGCCCTGCCCGGTGGCGGTGTCAACCGCCTGGCCCTGAGCGATGCCGACCGCGTAGGCCGCGACTGGACGGTCGCCCGCATGCGTGAGCTGGGCATGCGGGTGACGGTGGACGCCATTGGCAACATCGTTGGCATCTGCCCCGGTACTGAGGACTTGCCCCCGGTGATGATGGGTTCCCACATCGACACCGTGCGCACCGGCGGCCTGTATGACGGCAACTATGGCGTGCTGGCTGGGCTGGAAGTGGTGGCCACGCTGCGCGAGGCCGGCCTGCAGACCCGCCGGCCGCTGGCGGTGGCGGTGTTCACCAACGAAGAGGGCGCGCGCTTTCAGCCCGACATGATGGGCAGCCTGGTCTACGTGGGTGGTCTGCCCTTGCAGGATGCCCTGGCCACCTGCGATGCCGAAGGCGTGTCGGTGCAGGCCGAGTTGCAACGCATCGGCTACCAGGGCGCGGCCCCGGTCGGCGCGCCGCAGGTGGACAGCTATGTCGAGCTGCACATCGAACAAGGCCCGGTGCTGGAGCAGCTGGGGCTGCAGATTGGTGTGGTCGAAGGGGTGCAAGGCATCTCGTGGACGGAATTCACGGTGCAAGGCCAGTCCAACCACGCCGGAACAACCCCCATGGCACTGCGCCATGACGCCGCGCTGGTGGCCGCCCAGATGACGGTGTTTGTGCGTGAACTCAGCGCCCGCCTGGGGGGCCGCCAACTGGCCACCGTGGGCGCACTACGCCTGAGTCCGAACCTGGTCAACGTCATCGCCCAGCAGGCCGTGTTCACCGTGGACCTGCGCAACACCGATGCCGCCGCGCTGGCGCAGGCCGAACGTGAACTACTCGCCTACGCCCAGCAGACCGCCCAGGCCGAGGGTGTGCGCATCAGCCACCGCCCGCTGGCCCGCTTCGAGCCCGTGGCTTTCGACCCGCAGCTGGTCGATCTGGTGGCGCAGCAAACCCAGGCCCTGGGTTACCGCCACCAGCGCCTGCCCAGCGGGGCCGGGCACGACGCGCAAATGCTGGCCCGGGTCTGTCCCAGCGCCATGATTTTTGTGCCCAGCGTGGGTGGCCTGAGTCACAACGTGCGTGAACACACCGAACCAGCCGACTTGCAACGCGGTGCCCAAGTGCTGCTGCAAGTGGTGCTGGCGCGGGCCAACCGACCTGTCCAAATTTGATCCTTGAACTGTCATGCCACGCTACCTCAACGTCGCCCTGGGCCAGCTCGGCCCGATTCAACGCGCTGACACCCGCCCCCAAGTGGTGGTGCGCCTGTGTGCGCTGATGCGCCAGGCCCACGCCGTGGGCGCACAGCTCATCGTTTTTCCCGAGCTGGCACTCACCACCTTCTTTCCACGCTGGTACATCGAAGACGAAGCCGAGATCAACAGCTTTTTCGAGCGCAGCATGCCCAACGCCGCCACCCAGCCGCTGTTTGACCTGTCCAGGGAACTGGGCGTGGGCTTTTACCTGGGCTACGCCGAGCTGGCGCAGGAGGCCGGTGGCGAGGTGCGCTACAACACCTCGATCCTGGTCGACCGCAGTGGCCAGATCGTCGCCAAATACCGCAAGGTGCACCTGCCCGGCCACAAGGAGCACGAGCCCTGGCGGCGCTTTCAGCATCTGGAAAAGCGCTACTTCACCCCGGGTCCGGGCTGGCAGGTCACCCGAGCCTTTGGCGGCATCCTGGGCATGGCCCTTTGCAACGACCGCCGCTGGGCCGAGACCTACCGCGTGATGGGCCTGCAAGGCGTCGAGATGGTGCTGATCGGCTACAACACCCCGGTACACAACGCCCCGGCACCGCAGCATGACGATTTGTCGCTGTTCCACAACCAGCTCTCCATGCAGGCCGGGGCCTACCAGAACGGCACCTGGGTGGTGGGCGTGGCCAAGGCCGGGCTGGAGGAGGGCGTGGACAGCATCGGCGGCAGCTGCATCATCGCGCCATCGGGCGAGGTAGTGGCGCGTTGCCTGACCAAGGACGACGAGATGGCCATCGCCCGCTGCGACCTGGACTTTTGCGCCGTCTACAAACGCACCACCTTCAACTTTGACCTGCACCGGCAGCCGCAGGCGTATGGACTGATCGTGGCCCGCAAGGGCGAAAGGCTGGCCGCCGACGGCACCCCCTGGCCACCAAGCGCCTGAACACAGGCGCGCACCCGCCTGCCCTCAGTGGCCCGCCACGGCGAAACGCGCGAACGTGGCCTCGAGCTCCTCGATCCAGCGTCTGCGGTCCGCCTCCGGCGCAAAACTCGCCTCCAGACTGTTGCACGCCAGACGCCATGCGTGGCGTGCCGTCAGCCCCAGGGCTGCAAAGGTCTGCGTGAAATTCTCACCCAGGTAGCCTCCAAAATAGGCCGGATCGTCCGAATTGACCGTCGCGCACAGGCCCGCGTCGAGCAAGCTGCCTAGGTTGTGGCTGGCCAGGCTGGGGACCACGCGAAGCTTCAGATTCGACAGCGGGCAGACAGTCAACGGAATGCCGTCCCGCGCAAGACGCGCGACGAGTGCCGGATCCTTCAGGCTCTGCACACCATGGTCCACACGCTCCACCTTCAGCACATCGAGCGCGCCCCAAACGTAGGCCGGTGGCCCCTCCTCGCCCGCGTGCGCGACGAGATGCAGGCCCAGTTCGCGGCAGCGCGCGAACACGCGCGCAAATTTCTCCGGTGGATTGCCAACCTCGCCCGAATCCAGCCCGACACCAATGAAACGATCTCGCCACGGCAGTGCCTGCTCCAGCGCCTCGAACGCGGCTTCCTCGCTCAGGTGACGCAGAAAACACAGAATCAGCGCGGCACTCACGCCCAGCTGCTGGTCCGCGTCGACACACGCCCGGTGCAACCCCCGGATCACGGTTTCCATCGGCACGCCGCGCGCGGTGTGGGTCTGCGGATCGAAGAAAATTTCGGCGCGCACCACATGGTCGGCCGCGGCGCGCTGGAGATAGGCCCAGGCCATGTCGTAGAAATCCTGCTCCTGGATCAGGACACTGGCCCCGGCATAGTAGATGTCCAGGAAACTCTGCAGGTTGGTGAACGCGTAGGCCTGCCGCAGTTCGTCCACGCTGGCACATGGCAGCGCCACACCGTTGCGTCGCGCGAGCGCGAAGATCAGCTCGGGTTCGAGCGAGCCCTCGACATGGATGTGCAGCTCGGCCTTGGGCATGGCGCGCAGCAGCTCGGGCAAACGGCGCGGGGCAATGGGGGGAACCGTGATCATCAGCAGACTCCGAAGGTGACGCCGCTGTCCTTCAGGAAACGGCGATAGGCCGAGGAGGCCCTGTCCGCGGCCGTGTGCAGCTCGGCACGCAGGTCCAGCGGCAGGCGCCTCGGGTTCTGGGACTCCAGCACCGGCTGATCCTGCGTGAAGATGGTGTGCTGGAACGCGCGCAGCCTGTCATCGGGCGTGTCGAAATCGGCCACCGCGAGCCGGAACCAGACGCGGCTGGTCTCCGGCGTGACCGGGCAGATGAACAGCGCGATCGACTCGCGCCATCCCGCGATGGCCGTGGTGCCCGCCTCGGGCACCTTGGTCAGCACGGCGCTGAAGGGTCCGGTGACCTCGTAGGTGTACTCGACCTGGGCCGATGCCGTGGAATGCAGGTTCGAACGCGGCTGCCAGGCCCGGCAGCCGGTGGCCAGGAGCCCGGTGGGTGTCGGCTCGACCACGTAGTCATCGATTCCCGCCGCGTCGCGCAGACCCAGCCAGCCGTCATGCACGAAGCCGAAATGCGCCATGTCCAGAAAATTCTCGACGATGCGCGGTGCGCTGGTGGCCACGTCGTACGGGCCGCAATTGAGCTTGCGCAGCCGGGTGTCTGCCTCGGCCGCGAACGTCGGCAGGGCGGACGGGCCAGGGCCGGTCCGGACCCACAGCAGGCCGCAAGCCTCCATCGTCTCGAACTTCCGCGCGCAATGCCCCGCCGGGGGGACGAAGGCCGGCAGCGCCGGCACATGCCGGCATCGGCCCGACGCATCAAATTGCCAGCCGTGGTAAGGGCATTCGATGCGTCCCGCCTTCACCTGCCCCAGCGACAGCCGCGCGCCCCGATGCGGGCACCGGTCGTCCCAGCCCTGCACCGCGCCGGTGTCGTCACGCCACAGCACCAGGTCGCGTTCCATCAGGCGCACCGCCACCGGCACGTCGTTCACCTCCGTGGCCAGCGCCACCGGGTGCCACAGGTTTCGTTCCATGTCCTGCCCCACAAAAGGAAAGAGCCGCCCGAAGGCAGCTCCTGGTGCGCGCGTGTCAGCGTTTCAGACGCCGGTCACTTCTTGTCGCCGCCGGGGATCTTGCCTTCCACCCCCTTGACGTAGAAGTTGACACCGCCAAGGAACTTGTCGTCGGCCACAGCGTCCTTGGCCAGGACTTCCTTGCCGTCCTGCCCCAGGATAGGCCCCTTCCAGATGACGAAGGAACCGTCCTTGAGGCCGGCCTTCACCTCGTCGATCTTCTTCTTCGTTTCCTCGGGCACGTCGGCGGCGATCGACACCAGATCGATGGCTCCTTCCTTCACGCCCCACCAGCTGCGGCTCTCGGCCCACTTCCCGTCCAGCGCGTCCTGCACGGCCTTGATGTAATACGGACCCCAGTTGATGACGGACGAGCCCAGATGGGCCTTGGGGCCGTAGGCGGTCATGTCGCTGTCCCAGCCAAAAGCCCGCTTGCCCATCTTCTCGGCCGTCTGCAGCACAGCCGACGAATCGGTGTTCTGCATCAGCACGTCG
>JAEWVY010000235.1 GCA_023396625.1 Pseudomonadota bacterium
GTGACGCCCCTCGTCCTCGAGCACCTTCGCGCCGTCCTTGTCGGCGAACACCGCCGTGGCCGAGAAGGTCCAGATGTTGTCGGCCTCGCCGGCGGGCCACGCCAGCGGCGCGCCATAGCGGCGCAGGCCGTAGCTCCGCAGGTTCAGGGCATTCGGATGGCAGGCGACATGGGCCGCGTCATAGAGGATGGCGTTGGCGCCGAGCTCGATGTCCAGAAGCGCCCGGCTGAAGTCCGCGGTGAACGCGATGCCACGCGCGAAGTAGTTGCGTTTGATCCGGGAAAAAATCTGCTCGAGCTGCCCCCACGCGTGGCCCTGCACCGCGGTGACGGCATCGACCCTCAGCCAGGCTGACGGCGTCGCGCCGACACGCCATCCCCGGGCCGAAAGCACCAGCTCGCCCGCATGCCAGGCCGCGTCGAAATCGTCCCCCGTGACCGTGAACGTGGTGGCCCGCTCCGCGAGCTCGCACCATGAAAAGAACAGGACACAGCCTGGGTGGCCTGCGGGCAATCTCCCAGGCTGCCGTCGCTGCAGGGCGTCCCGCAGGCTGGCCCTGGTTTGCGCAAGGATGGTTTCGGACATGGGCATGCCCCCGGACGGAAGCGGGGTTCGCAATCAGCCTTTTTCCGTGCTCGGCACGTTGGGCTCTCCCGTGGAAATCTGGTATTTCCGCATTTTTTCCCACAGCACCTTCCGGCTGATGCCCAGCAACAGGGCCGCCTCCTGCCGCTTCCAGTTGTTGGCGATCAGCGCCTTGATGATCCGGTTGCGTTCGTCGGTTTTCCAGAGGCGGCGGTCCGGGGTGTCGTTGCCCAGTGGGGTGCGGGTGGCGCTTTCGTCCACCGTTCCCAGGACCCGGAGAATTCGGGTCTGGTCCCAACGGCCAATCTGCCGCACGAGCACACCGATGCGCTCCGCGACATTCCGCAACTGCCTGACGTTCCCCGGATACGCCTTGCTGGCAATCAGGGCCAGCAGCCAGAACGGGATTTCCTTGTCGCGCGTCGGCGTGCCCTCGAGCACGGAGAACAGCACGCTCTTGAAGATGGCGATCTTGTCCGACTCCCCGCGCTGCTCGAGATTGGGAACCTCCAGCTCGACCACGGCGAGGCGATAGAACAGATCGGCCCGGAACTCGCCGGAGCGGACCAGTTCCCCCAGATCCCGATTGGTCGCCGCAATCAACCTGAAGTCAAGCTGGATCGCCGCCGTGGAACCGATCCGCATGACGGCGTTGTCCTCGAGCACGCGCAGCAGCTTGACCTGCTGAAAACGCGGCAGGTCCCCAATTTCATCCAGAAACAGGGTACCGCCATTGGCCTGCTCGAAGTAGCCTTGGTGATGTTGCACGGCGCCGGTGAACGACCCCTTCGTGTGCCCGAAGAACAGGGACTCGAACAGGCCGTCCGGAATCGCGCCGCAGTTGACGGCCACGAACGGGCCTTTTGAATAGCGACCATGCCCCTGGTGCAGCAACTGGGCGATACGCTCCTTCCCCACGCCGGTTTCCCCCCGGATCAGCACGTTGTGATCGCAATCGGCGAAAATTTTCGCCTCCTCGGTCAAGGCGCGCATGCAGTCGGAATTCGCGATCAGCGCCGCGGGCTTGTCCGGCGCCTGCCCGAGGGCCCAGAGCTGGCGCGCCACCGTCGCCACCATCGCCCGCAATTCCGCGCAGGTGAACTCGAATGGCAGGATATGAACGCATTCCGGCGGAAAGGTGTTCAAGTTCGGGTCGCGCGCGTAAGTGCCCACCCAGATCACGGGAAAGGTGTTGAGCACATCCTTCGGAATGGCCATCGTCCCGCTACGGATCGCGGTGATGCTGACAATGGCCACGCTCAGTCGGCTGCGGAATTTGTCCTCGACCTGGGGCAGGCCATCCGCACGGGTGACGCGCACCCCAAAGGCCGTCAGACACTGCGATATCCGTTCGTGAATATCGTCCTTCCCCTCCCAGACATAAATCTCGAGGTCGCGCAGACTGAGCTGTTCGTCCATCGCCAAACTCCTTTCGGAGGTGTCTCCACCTCCGTTTTCTTATCCGCCCAGCCAAGCTGTGCTATCCGCGGCGTCGATTCCGGCTCCGCATGCACCCCACCATTGCCGCCAGTCCCCCGTCGGCGGCTCCAAGCCTTTGCCCCGCGCCTGAATCGGCGGTCATATGCTCTCCCTCACCGCCGCCCTGGGATCCCTGGATCTCGGCGAGCCGCGCCCGTCAACGCCGGCGCTTGCCCGCCGGCCCATTCGGGCGAGTGATGTGTCGCCACGGCGCGCGCAACTGTCATGGACGCCCCCGGCTACAGCGTTCGGTCACCCGCCACGGCATCCTTGGCCCGCGTCAGCGGCCCCAGCTCCCATGTGGACTTCAGCCTCAGACCGGGCATTCCACCGCCGGAATTCAAGGCTGTCGCGCAGGGCGCGGCACCGACGCCTGGAATACAGCCCCCTTTCGACGGCAGGCCGGCCGGAAGCAGCATGCCCGGCTCGGCGTCCCGCGACAGAATCTGCTCGATCCAAGGCGCCTGTGCGCCGTCCTCCAGTCGAAACCGCCCCATCACCCGGGCCACGCGCAGTTCGTTGATGCGCAGGTCCACCATCGCGTCCACCAGGTCCAGGCGCTGGTTTTCCAGCTCCACCTGCGCATCCAGCACATTCGCCAGGGTCTCGCGGCCATACTCCAGCATCTTGTGCCGCCCCTGAACCAATTGGGACGACTCCTTGATCGCCTCTTCGAGCTCCGCCACCTTGTTCCGGCCAGCCTCCGCCTGCCCCCAGGCCGTTGTCGCCAGCTGCGTCAGATTCAGACGTGCCGCTTCCAGGCGCGCCTCCTGGTTGCTGACCTCCGCCTCGGCCGCCTTGATCCGCAATTCCAGGTCGAACCCACTGCCAATATTCCAGTTCAGCTCCACCCCCGCCCGGGTCGCACCGGTATAGACCGTCCCGCGAGGATCTCGCGTTTTGCTGAGCACCAGGTCGACGGCGGGGAATCGGGCCGCCTCCTGCTGCCGTACGAAGGCGCGCGCCTTTTCCACCAGATTGCGCGCCTCCAGCAGCTCCGTGCTGTTGCCCGTGGCCACCTGGAGCATCTGTTCCTGCCCCGCGGGCATCCATGCCGACGGAATCGCCAGTGCGGGCAACTGGGCTGCTTCAGGCCGAAATCTGAAGTACTGCTCGAACTTCGCCAGGGCATCGACCTGCTGCAGCTGGAACTCCTGCGCCTTGGCCGCGAATGCCGACCGCCTGGCACGCGCCATGCGCCATTCGCTTTCCCCCACCGCCCCAAGGTCCACGCGACGCCGCTCCAGGCGAGCCAGTTCATCGAGAACCGCCACGGTGTTCTCGGCCACCAGCCGTTTGCTCTCGAACCGGAGCACCTGCATGTAGGCGGTCAACGCGTCCAGCGCCACCTTTTGGGTGGTGGAGCGAAGCGCGGCGTCGAAGGCCTCGGTGTTGGCCGTCGCCGATTCGATGCGCGCACCAATGACACCGCCGTCGATGAGGGTCATGCGCGCGCTGGCCGA
This sequence comes from Pseudomonadota bacterium, assembly GCA_023396625.1. Classification (GTDB taxonomy): domain Bacteria; phylum Pseudomonadota; class Gammaproteobacteria; order Burkholderiales; family Burkholderiaceae_C; genus JAEWVY01. The sequence continues at coordinate 3,528 of JAEWVY010000235.1, forward strand.
CATGACATTGAACGAGGCATCGCTGCCATTGGACTCGGTCGCGGTTCCCAGGCCCGAACCGACCTGAAAACGCGGAAATCGGGCATATTTCGCCGCCTCGACTTCGTAGGTCTTGCCTTCGTACATGGCCCGCGCCGAAAGGACATCCGGGTGTTCGCGCAGCGCCGTGAGCAGGCCCGACCGCACCTTGTCCCGCAGGTCCCGCGGGCCGGAAACAGGGCGGCTCGCGCTGCTCAAATGGAGCGCCAGCGTGGGCGCCAAGGCCAGGGGCTGCAGCGAGTCCTGCGCGCGCGCCCCTCCCAGCGTGACAACAATGACCAGGCCACAAGTCCAGTGGCGTGTTTTCCCTTGCATCATGGCTCCCGGAACGCCTCGCGCTGCATCCGCAACACGGGCCGCAATAGATACCAGATGAACGGATCATGCCCCACCACGAGGTCGGCCTCGGCCTGCATGCCCGCGGTGATCCGGTTCTGGGGTTGGCCCACATAGGGTCGGCTCGTGTTCAGCATGACCCGATAGTAGGGCGGCGCATCCGGAACCGTCGCGTCGCGGTCGGCATCGGCCGCCACCAGGGTGACCTGACCATCCACCGCGCCATAGCGGAGAAAATCGAAGGCGGTCACCTTGATTTTCGCTGTCTGCCCGACATGCACAAAGCCACGGTCATTGGGACTGAGCTTCGCCTCGATCAGGATCTGCTCTTCATCGGGCACGATCTCCATGATGGGCTCGCCGGGCTTGACGACCCAGCCGGGATTCGGGCTTCGCAGGCCCTTGACCAGCCCATCCGACTGCGCGCGAACCACTGTTCGCTGCCTTTGCGTCCTGGCACGGCTCAGCTCCTCGGACACGCTGGCCAGTTGCCGCTCCACCGTGGCCAGCTCATCCGAGGCCCGCCTCCGGAACCGTCCCCGCGTCTCGACCACCTTGCCATCCGCCTCCGCCACGGCAGACTGGGCTGACACCAGCATCTGGCGGGTCACCTGCAGGTCCATGCGGGTCGCTTCCATCTCCCGTTGCTTCTGCAACAACTCCAGTTGGCCCACCAGCTTCTCATCGAACAATCGGCTCGATATTTCGACTTCCTTTTGCGCGATCGTCAGCCGGTCGTTCAAGCCAGTCACCTTGGCCTGCTGCTCCAGCGCCCGGCTCCGGGCCTGCGCCGCCACCGAGTTCGCCGAAGCCTCCAGGCCCCGCTGCTCCTGCATCCGGGCCTCGTAGGCGCCCATTTCGCCCTGCACGACCGCGGGATCGAGCGTGTCGGGGAAGTCCGACCGCGCCAAGGGCCTGCCTTGACTTTCCGCCATCAGGCGAACCCGTGCCGCCTGATTGGACGCATGACGCGCGGCGATTTCCTCGAGATTGAGCCCCACGCCACCCAGGTCAATCTCCAACAGAGGCTGCCCCTGCTTGACCCGCTCGCCCTCGCGCACCCGCACAGCGCTGACGATCCCGCCCTCCAGATGCTGAACCGTCATCACGCGATCCGACGGGATCACTCGCCCAGGCGCCGTGACCGTCGTCTCGACGGGAAAGCCCAGGCCAATCACCGTGAGCACGGCCGCCGCGGTCCATGCCACCCAGGCAAAGCGGCTCAGACCACGAGAAGCCCCCTCGGCTCCCTCGGCGCTCGGCGCCCGTAGCACGTCCGGCAAATCCGAACCTTGTGGCCTGGCGCTCATGCGATGGCCCCTTCCGGCGTGGATCCGGGATGCGTGGCGTCGGCAGCAGGGCGCGCCAGGATGGACGCCTGCATGGCCGCCGCACGAGGCGCTCCGTACAGCTTCGGAATCATCTCGGCGGGGGGGCCTTGCATGACCGTGCCATCACCCCCGATGTAATAGATTCGGGTCGCGATGGCCACCAAGCGCAAGGAGTGCGTCACGGTGATCACCGTGCGTTGCTGCGCCACCGCGCCAAGCGCAGTCAGCAGCGCCGTTTCGCTCTGGTAATCGAGATCATTGGAAGGCTCGTCCAGCAACATGACGGGCGGCTTCCTGAGGAACAACTGCGCCAGCGCCAGCTTGCGCCGCTCCCCCGTGGACAGGCCCATGCCATCCTCCCCGACTTCGGTTTGATAGCCCGACGGCAAGCGGGAAATGAACTCATGCGCGCCCGACAATTTGCATGCCGCGACGATTTCCTCGTCGGACTGCTCCGGCGCGGCCCGACGCAGGGACTCGATCAACGGCCCGCTGAACCAGTACACCTCCTGCGACAGGCTGCTCACCCACTCGACCAGCTCATCCCTCGAAAACTGCGCCAGGTCATACTCGTCGATGCTGACACTTCCCTCGGTGGGGGTGTACAAGCCGGCCAGCAGCTTCAGGAAGGTCGACTTGCCTGCCCCGTTCTTGCCCACGATCACATGCAGCCCCCCAGGGCCGAGTGTCATGTCGAGATGATGAAACACGGGCCGGGAATCGTCCGAGAAACGGAAACCGACATCCTTCAGCGTGATTTTCCCCTTGGGCCTCGGCAAATCCACCCCGCTGCGTTCACGCTCCACGGGCTCGGCCAGCACTTGCGCCAATCTGGAGGCCGACTCCGACGCCCGCGCCAGGGTGCGCCAGTTGGACACCAGGCCCGCAACGGGCGAAAGGGTTTTCATCGCCAGCAAATTGACGGCCATCAGACTGCCCACCGTCATCAGCTGATGGGTGATCGCCATCGCCCCAGTGGAAACGATCAGCACGGAAAACACCGTGAGCAGCACCGTCATGCTCTCCCGTGCCATCTCCAGCTCGCCATTCTTCCGAAAACTCTCGGCCAGCCATTCGTTGTACTTGCCGCGCCACATCTGCATCACGGGGGTGTGATACCCCAGCGTCTTGATGGTCTCGCGCGCCCTGCATATCTCCGACAGCACGGAGTCGAGATTCCGCGCGCGGTGCGTTTCCTCCACCTTGCCGGCGCGCACCTCATCCGCCCAGTACCACGCAAGAAACGCCATGACCGCCACAAACGCAATCACGACAGGCAGCACCGGCAATGCCACGATGCCGACGACCACCAGCGCAAACAAAGCCATGGGGATATCGAAGACAGCGCCGATCAGCCCTCCGGAAATGCTGCCGCGCAACGCGCCGATTTCACGAAACTGCATGATCCAGGCCGTGGTGGGCCGGGCTTCGAGGGCACGCAACGGTCGACGCAGCATAGACCCAATCAACGCAGCGGCCACCTCATGATCGATCGTCGCCCCGGCGTTGCGCAGGTCCCGCGAGCGCATGGCCCGCAGCCACAACTCCAAGCTCAAACACCCGATGACCCCCACGACCAGCGCGAACAAGGTGGCCGTGCCGTTGCGAAGGATCACTCGGTCGTAGACCTGCAGGATGAAAATGGAAGGCAGCAGGCCGAACAGGCTGATGGGAATGGACCACAGGGCCGCCCGCTTCAGAAGCGGCCGCGCCAACTCGAAGGCCTTGTACAACCCATCCGCATAGGGGCTGTCGCCTGCGTCGGCATCCGGAGCGGACACGAGCTGGCGCGGTAGAAGATATTTGATCATTCGCAGTTCTGGTTTACCGTGCGCGCAACCCCAACCCGGCCTTGCATCCACCCCAAGGCCGCACAGGTCCGCGCACCCAAACCGTAGTCTAGAGTGCGCGAAGCTTACTCGCTCTTCAGGGTAAACCCACGACGACCCGCGCCAAATTTGAAATTTGGCGACTTACCGGTAACTGAACTCGACGCGGCGATTCAGCCGATAACCTTCTTCAGTTTTCAGATTCGAAGCCGGCCGCTCTTCGCCATAGCTGATGGCTTCGATCCGCCCATCCGGCACGCCCAGTGAAGTCAATGCCTTCTGCACGGCATGCGAACGACGCTGACCGAGGGCCAGGTTGTATTCGACACCCCCGCGCTGATCCGCATGTCCTTCAAGCGTCACCCGTCGACCGCTGTCATTCCGCATGTACTCGGCATGCTGCTTGACCACTTCGAAATACTGTGGCTGCAGCACAGCCTTGTCAAACTCGAAGTAGACCACCCTGGTCAACGGCGACGGCACGACCGCCTTGGGTG
>JAEWVY010000247.1 GCA_023396625.1 Pseudomonadota bacterium
CACGCCGTGCTGAAATACGGCCGCGTCGACTACAAGCTGGCCATGGGCCGTTACGTCGGCCAACGCGCGCGCATCTATTTCGTGATCCCGGCACTGATCCCCAGCCTGCGCTCCCCCGCAGGCCTGCAGGTCGAATGGCGCGGCCACGGCCAGTTCGCCAGTGGCAGCGCCCGACCGGGCGACCGCGTCCTGGTCTGGAGCGGGGTGGTGCCAGGGCCGTGGATGAGCGAAGGGCTGGACCTGACCCTTCAACTCGATCTGCGGGAACTGCAGCGCGCCGACAATGGCAGCTTTCCTTTTGAGTCCTATTTCGAGATCGAGGTCCACCCATGAGATGGTTTGTGAAACCCGCGGCGCCACACCTCCGCACCCTGCGACGCCGCCTTGCAGGCGGCGCCCTGGCCGTGCTTGCCGGCGCGGCGGGCCCGGCCCTGGCGGGGCCGTTCGAGGTGGCCGTGGCGCCGTCGCGTTTTGAAATTTCGGGCAAAAGCACGCAGCGCGTGGGGCAATCCCTGGACATCCATAACCTCGGCGGCGCGCCCACCGAAGTGTCTGTCCGCACGCTGGACTGGACCTACTCGCCCGAAGGCGTGGTGGGCTATGTCGACGAGCTGCTGCCCGGCAGCTGCCGCCCCTGGGTGACGCTGGAGCGCAAGACGGTCCGGATCCCCGCGCGCGGCAAGGCGGCGTTCCGTTTCCAGGTGGACGTGCCGCCCGACACGCCCCGGGGCGAATGCCGCTTCATGCTGGCGGTCGAAGGCGTGGAGCCCGCGCACAAGGCCGTGATCGAAGGCGGGGGCGCCAGTCTCAGCCTGCCCGTGAGCGGGCGCATCGCCGTGGCGGTGTACATGGCCGTGAACGGCGCGGAGTCCAAAATGGAGATGGCCGAAGTCGGCGTGAAGGAAATCAAGGGCCGACGCACGCCCGTGGTCACCGTCACCAACCGGGGCGATGCCCATGGGCGGCTGGATGGCAGCCTGGACGCGGTGGATGCCAACGGCCTGAAATTCGAGCTGGCACCCGAAGGCACGCCCATCCTGCCCGGCCAGACCCGCACCCTGCCCCTGGTCGTGCGCGCCGAGGGCGGCCAGAAGCCCCCCGAGGTGGTCTGGCCACTGAAGGCGTCGGGCACCCTCGACTGGGAGCGCGGGGGCTTCAAGGTGGACGCGCGCTTCCAATGAGGCACCCGGCCCCCCTCCGCGCCACCGGAACACGTCGGATGTTTCGCGTCGCGGCGTGGGCGTTGGGAGGGGTCCTTTCGATGGTGGGCGGCAGCGCTCCGGCAGACCAGACCGTCCGGACCGGCAACAATGGCACCCTGACAGCCACGGCCCGGCTGGACTTCGCCATCACCATTGACAAGTTCCTTTTCTTCCGTGTCGGCACCGGCGCTTTTCCGACGGCAAGCAGCACCATCGACACGGTCGCCTTCGACCTGTCGGCGTCGATTCCCGCCGCCGGCGTGGCCCCGGTGCCCGGCAACAGCACCGCCGTCGACTGGAGCGGCGCCTTGCCCAGCTTCAGTGCCGGCACCACCACCGTGCTGCCCGTGCAGGTGCGCGCCAATGCCGGCGCGGTCACCCTCCAGGCGTCGCCGACAACCCCGCTGACGAGCGGGGCGCACACCCTCCCGATGTCCCACATCGTGGTGACCTCGAGCGACGCCAACCTGCCCGCGCCGCCCATCCCCGACACGGGGACCGGCACCGCCGTGAGCGTGACGGGCACGGCCTTCTCCAATCTGGTCACCAATCGCAGCGCCCAGTGGACGTTTGCCTATGCCGGCACGGCCACTCCGCATGCGGGCGTCTACGCCGGGCAGGTCACGTTCACCGCCTCGGCGCCGTGACCCGGGGCCGGGTGGCCGTCACCTGGACAGGGTCATCTGCTTGATGTCGGCCGTGAGGTAGCCGACTGCCGCGCCGAACTTGTTCCGGTAATTGGCCCTGAGCAGCGGATCCAGCGTGGTTTTGACGTTGCCGTGGATCGCGCCCCAGTCACCCGGGTGCTGGAAGTTGCTCATGATGTAGGTCCAGCCGTTGAGTTCGTCCACCGCGTGCAGACCGGTCGATTCACCGCCCGCCGGGATGGACATGACGCGCGACAGCACCTTGGTGTCGATGTGGTAGGCCCACAGGAAGTTGTTGACGTGCTGGCCGCTGTCCTCGCCGATGAAGAGGGTGCGCATCTTCTCGGAGAATTTCAGGTTGTCGGGGTTGGCGATCCTCTCCGGGTTGGCGGTGTTGCCCAGTGGGTCGGCGGCGATGTCCTCGCCCGTGAGGAGCGCCTTGAGATCCGCCGGCATCCATTCGCTGGCGATGGCCGCTCCCTTTTCATCTTTCTGTCCGCCCTTGAGGTTCAGCGCCATCACCGCGCCGGCCTTCAAGGCCTTGGCCAGCGAGATGCCGTTGCCAGCGGTGTAGCCCTTGCCGCCCACCACCATGGAGTCCTGGCAGTTCTGCAATGCGGAGTAGGCCACCTTGTCCTTGATGTTGACGGTGGTGCCTTCCATCTTGGTGAATCCCATGCTGGCGCCCACGTAGGCGGCATAACGATGGGTTTCGAGGAACGCCGCGGCCTTTTCCATGCCGGGGTTGAGCCGGATCCACTCGGTTTTCCCGTTGGCCGTGATCTTCCTGAACGAGGCGTCCCCCGGGTCCGCGCCGACCACGGTCATGATGTCCACGGGCTTGAGCGTGTTGGCCAGGTTCTCGATTTCCGCGCTGGTGGCGGCGCCGAGCTTGATCCAGTTCAGCGGCGCGGCGGCGGCGGTGGGGTCTAGACTGAAACCGGCACCGACCTTGGCCACGTAGAGCGCGCCCGAGGACAGGTCCTTGGCCTTGTCTGCCACGAAGACGAAATAGCCGCTGTTGGTGGCGTCGTCGCCCATGATCACAGTGCGCTGGTCCGGCATGACCTGCACCAGCTCATGCGAGATGCGGCCCATGCAGTAATGCTTCTTGACCTTGCCGGTGCCGTCGGGGTTGACCGTGACCTCGGGCAGGTGCCCGTAGTGGTAGGGGTTGGCGGCGGTTTCGCTGCCGAACAGGTTCTTGCTGAAAGCCTTGAACTGGCTGCTGCTGGCGGCGCTGAACGCATCGGGCTCGTATTCCTCGCTCGACAGATGCGTGCCCCAGGGCGAGAGGCTGGCCCCGCAGGTGATCCACAGGCCATGCACGCCAGCGGTGTCGACATTGTGGTACTTGACCAGGCTGAGCTTTCCGGTGGCCGGATCCTGGTCCAGCGAGAGCACAGCCACCGGAGAGGGCAGCTTGCCGTACATGTCGGTCTTGCCGTCCTGCGCCCAGGTGGTGTATTCGAACTGCACCACGGCAAACACCGGGTTGCCCTTGACGCCATCCACCTTGGCGCCCGCCACGCTCAGCAGCGAGGTGCCGTCGGGCGCGTCGGAGAAATACTGGCGCGCCTGGCCCGGCACCGTGGTGTCGAGGATGGGCTGGTTGTGGATGTCCACATAGCCCCCCGCGAGGATTTTTCCGCCTTTGCCGTCGGGCACCAGGTCGCCGGTGACGAAGAAGGGCTGGTAGGCCAGCTTGAAATCGATCTTGCTGGCGTCACTGAACGTGGCGGTCATCACCGAGCCGACGGTTGTCGTGGCCATCGCGGCCGGTTGGGCCAGCGTGGGCGCGGCCATGGACGAGAAGGACACCGCGCTCAGCGTGGCATCGTCTCCTCCGCCGCAGCCCGCCAGCACGGTGGCTCCCGCCAGCGATGAGGACAGCGGCAGCAAGGGCGCGCCCGACAAAAGCTTGAGAAGGCGGCGACGCGAGACATCGGACAAAGTGTTCATGACCACAGGGCTCCAAGGAAATAGGTCCCGCGAGTCTGCCCATGGTTTGTGAAACGGCGATGTCAGGCCGTGCCGGCCGCCCGGCGTGGATCAGGGGCGTTCGGCAGCCTGCCGGGGCCACAGCGCCCACATGCGCAAGGGCTGCTTGAGTCGGCCGGCCAGTTCACCCGCCTCGGTCCCCCAACCCGCAAACCAGTCGGCCCGCACGGCGCCGGTGATGGCGCTGCCCGTGTCCTGCGCCATCACCAGGCGCTGCAACGTGACCTGGGGTCCCTGCGACGCCAACCATACCGGTGTCCCGTAGGGGATGCTCAACGGGTCCACGGCGATGGATCGGCCCGGCGTGAGCGCGACACCCTGCGCGCCCCGCGGACCGAAGGCGGCATCGAATCCGTCCAGCGCCTCCTCGCGGAAAAACACCACCCGCGGGTTGTGCCACAGCAGCTCGTCCTGGCGCTGCGGGTTGCGCGCCAGCCAGGCCTTGATTCCGGGCCAGGTGGCGTCCCGGGTGGCGCCCTGGTCGAGCAGCCAGCGGCCCACGCTTTGATAGGGGTGGCCATTGGTCCCCGCATAGGCCAGGCGCACCAGGCGCTGGCTGCCATCGGGCTCGGTCACCCGCACGCGTCCCGACCCCTGGATCTGCAGCATGAGCGCGTCCACCGGGTCGGACAGCCAAACGATCTCGCGCCCGCGCAACGCGGCGCGGGCCTCGGGCTGGGTCTCCATCTCCTTGCGGCTGTACCAGGTCCGGCGCGCCTCCAGTCCCGCGGGAGGACGGTACAGGGGCACGCCGAACCCCGGGCGCGGTGTGCGCGTCCCCTCGAACAGGGGCTCGTAATAACTGGTGAGCAGGCCCTCGGCCGGGCCGTCGGGCGACTCCACGCGGTACGGCTGAAACCGTGCCCGCAGCCAGGCACGCTGCTCGCCAGCGCCGCCGATGCTCAGGCGCCGCACGTCCGCGCACAGCGCCCGCCACGTTGTCGCGGGACGCTCGCAGCTCCGGATCCAGGCATTCCAGGCTTCGTGCAGCGCGTCGTCCTCGAAGCCCGGCAACTCGGCCCAGCGCACCGGCACCCAGCGGCTGCGCGGCTGGTGCAGCGGCGCTGGCAGCGGCCCCCCGTCGTCCCCCGTCAGCACCGGCTCGGGCGCCACCGGGCCGGAAGGCGGCGCCACGGCGCAGCCGGCCAGGAGCGCCCCTACAATGGCCGCCGTACCGATTTGTCCCAGGAGACGTTTCATGCTGCTGCTGTTGGCCGAGGCACTGGGCGCCTTGCTGCTGCTGGTCCTGATCGTCTGGTGGACGATGTTTTCGGGCCGCCGTCGGGGGGAACCACCCGCCGCCGAGGATTCTAAGGAAAAATAGGCATTTCCCAGCGTCATTGCTGAATAGTACGCTATTTTGTTTGTAGCGTACTGACCAGTTCGACCGCCGATTTGACCGAAAGCTTGTCGAACAGCCGCGCGCGATGGACCTCGACGGTGCGCACACTGATCTGCAACTCGCTGGCGATGCGCTTGTTCGGCAAACCCTGCGCCACCAGGCGCATGACGTCGCGCTCGCGCTCGGTCAATTCATCGAGCCGGGCCCGCAGGCCGGCTTGCTCGTCGCGTGCCGCCAGCACCCGCGCCGCCTGCGCCAAGGCCTGTTCGATGCGATCCACCAAGGCGTTGTCGGAAAACGGCTTTTCGCAGAAATCGAAGGCGCCCCGCTTGACCGCGTCCACCGCGGTCGGCACATCGGCATGACCCGTGAGAAAGATCACCGGCATGGTCTCGACTTCGCCACGTTCGAGCAGTCGCTCGAACAGCGCCAGGCCACTCAGGCCGGGCATGCGCACATCCAGCAGCAGGCATGATGGCTCGGCCCGCGCCGGCCGCGGCCGCCGTTCGAATGACTCGGCGCTGTCGAACTCCTCGCTGCACAGCCGGCGCGAGCGCAGCAGCCAAGCCAGCGCCTCGCGCACGCTGGCATCGTCGTCGACAATGAAGACGGTGGCGGGCGTCACGGGCTGCATCGGTTCATTCTATCGGCTCTGGCGCCGCGGGCAGCGTGAAGCAGAACACCGTCCCCCGCGGCGTGCCTGGCGCGAAATCGAGTCGGCCGCCATGCTGCTCCACCACCGTGCGGCACAGGCTCAGGCCCAGGCCCATGCCTTCGGCCTTGGTGGTGAAGAAGGGCGTGAACAACTGACGCGCCACCGCCTCGGAAATGCCCGGCCCCTGGTCGGCCACGACGAATTCGATGCGGCACGGCCCGTCGGGGGTCTCGGCGCGGCGCGCCTCGAACCGCAGCACCCGGCTGGCCGCGTCGCCATCCGCCATCGCCTGCATGGCGTTGCGCGCGAGGTTCAGCAGCACTTGCTCGACCATGGTGCGGTCGCACAGCGCCTCGGGCAGGTCCGGCGCCACATGCGTGAACACCTGCACCTGGAGCTTGCGCGCCTGCAAGTGGACCAGCGGCATGATGTCCGCGAGCAGCGTTTGCGCGGAAACGGCCTCACGCGCCTGCTCGCGCCGGCGCACGAAATCGTGCACGCTCTTGATGACCTTGCCCGCCCGCTCGGCCTGCTCGCCCACCCGCACCATCGCCATGCGCAGGTCGGCCCGCATCCGGGCGCCGGGCCACCCCGGGGCAGCGCCCTCCCGCTCGTCCAGCTCGCCCAGCAGGTTGAGCGAGCCCGTGGCGTAGCTGGCGATGGCCGACAGCGGCTGGTTGAGTTCGTGCGACAAGAGCGAGGCCATTTCGCCCACCGTGGTCAGCCGCGCCGTGGCCTGCAGGCGGTCCAGGCTGGCCCGTGAGAGTTCCTCCACGCGGCGCTGCTCGCTGATGTCGACTACCGCGCCCATCCATCCGGTCTGCCGTCCATCGGCCTGGATCAGTGGCGCCTCGATGATCAGCACGGGAAAGCGGGTGCCATCCCGGCGCATGAACACCGACTCGAATCCATCGCGTGGCGGCGTGTCCCCCGCCAGACGGACCGACTGTCGCCGGCTGTACTCTTCCACCCGTTCCGGCGGCCAGTACGGGGCGGGGGCGCCGCCGCCCAGCAGTTCGGCGGCCTCGAACCCCACCATGCGGCAAAACGCCGGGTTCACGTAGGTGATGCGGCCTTCGAGGTCCCGCGCGCGCAGGCCCGTCACCAGGGAGTCCTCCATGGCCTTGCGGAACGCCAGGGCCTCGGCCAGATCACGCTCGACGCGCAGGCGCCGGCGGGTGTCTCGCCCGAGCAGCGCCAGCACCGTGATCAACGCAAGGGACACGGTGGCCACCAACGCGGTCAGGACATTCGGGAACAGGGCCGGCACCGATCGCCAGCCATCCAGGCGCAGCATGACCGCGTTGCCTGGCAAGTCGAGCAGATGCTGCGCGGTGAACATGCGCGTGCCGCGCCGCACCAGTCCGTGGATGGCGAGCCGGGCGCCATCCGGCTCGGTGAGCGCAACCACCTTGCCGCGAATCAGGGAGCTGGCGATGAACTCGGCCAGCATGCTTCGCAACTTGTACGTCGCGACGACATACCCCTCGGGGCGCCCCGCGCCGCCCACGGGCAGGCACAGGTCCATCACCTCCGCACCCAGTCCGTCCGCGAACGGCACGTAGTAGCTCGCGGAGTAGGCGGCACCGTGGATCTTCTGCGCTGTCGTGCAGGCCAGCGCCACGTCGGCCTGCGAGCTGGCGCGGGGGAGATACGCGAAGGCACCGGGTTCGTAGGGTGTTTCCACGTAAGCCAGGGTCTTCAATGACGCGTCGCGCCGTTCCAGCCGAAGCCATTCGCGGTGCCGGCTCAACAGGTTTGTGGCGTCCACGGCCCACGCGTCACCGGAACCCGGCCCCGAGGGCAGTGCCTGCAATTCCTGGATATTGCGATGCAGGGCGGCGCGAATGTCACTGACCGCCTCGGCGGTGTCGTGCTCGAGCGCTTCCTGCACCCGGCTGATGTCGTAACGGCCAGCCAGCCAGATGAGCGTGCCCAGCAAAAGCGCGACCAGGCTCACGAGCAGCGCCCACAATGCCCATCGCCGGTCAGCCAACCGGGAGCGGAGCCAGCGCAAGGGGTGGATCGGCCTCACAGCACGCGATGCGTCAACGCCGGCAGCCGGGCACGGCACCGCGCCAGGTGCGCCGCGTCGAGTTCCGCGACGACCACGGCTTCACCTTCCGGACTTTGGCCGAGCACTTGTCCCCAGGGGTCCACCACCATGGTGTGGCCCCAGGTCCGGCGGCCGTTCTCATGCCGCCCTCCCTGCGCGGCAGCCACCATGCCCGCCAGGTTTTCGACGGCACGGGCACGTGCCAGCAACGCCCAGTGCGCCTCGCCCGTGGGATAGGTGAAAGCGCTCGGCGCCGTCAACAGGTCCGCCCCCAGCGTGGCGTAGTGGCGGTAAAGCTCCGGAAAACGCAGGTCGTAGCAGACACTCAGGCCGATCCGCCAGCGGTGACCGTCACGCGAGGGCAGGTCGAACGTCACCGGGACGCG
>JAEWVY010000343.1 GCA_023396625.1 Pseudomonadota bacterium
GTGTGCCAGCGGGGTGTTCTTCCGAGCTTTTGAGGGTTTGCCGCAGAAGTTCGTGCTCATGGAGCATCCGCTGCGCGGTGACGAGGATTTGTTCCCCCTCGGGCGTGAAGCTTTCAAAGGTGCGCCCCCGCTTGACGATGGCGGTTCCGAACTCGGCTTCCAGCGCACGGATGGCATTGGACAGCGCAGGCTGGGTGACGTGGCATGCGTCGGCCGCGCGCCCGAAGTGCCTGTGCTGGTGCAATGCCACCAAGTACCGTAACGAGGTGAACAAATTCATGCTGGATTCCTGTCTGTGGCGTCACGCGCCAACTTCCCGATGGAATGCCATGGATGGAATTCCCTTGAAGGCTGGTTCGGCGGTGAAAGGCATGGGGTCGCATTGCTGCGGTCATGGCCCGGACTGGACACTTGGGCGCCGCATGCCGTTTTCATCGCCGGCCGAGGCTACAGTATGACAAATAAATGCAAGGGGCGGCGAAAGGCCTTCCACTCGAAACCGATTCGCCGCAGAACCGGCGTTAGGTGTATGAGGCTGCAGCAGGTCGGCGCAGGCGCGCCGAAGTGTTCACTTGTTACCCTGCCGGACTGCGAGCCGCCGGTACACCGTGGCGCGGCTGATGCCCAGGGCCCGGGCAGCCTCCGCCACGTTGCCGCGAGCGTCGTCCACTGCCTTGCGGATCAATGCGCTCTGGATGTCTTTCAGCGCCATGGGGGCCGGGCGTTGCGCAAGGCGGCCGGGCGTGAGGGCGGAAACACTGCGTCGCGCAGGCAGGGCCAGCACGAGCAGGCGGAATCCCGACCACAGGGGAATCTCGATCGGGCTGTCGGCCTGGCGTGCCATGTCGAACACCTGTGTCCAGTGGATGGCGAAAAGGTCGCTGCAGTGCGTGTTCCGCGCCGTGTCGCCAGCAGCCAGCGGCAGCATTTGCCGCGCCGAGTGGTTGCTGCCGCGGATGAAACCTTCCGCATCCACGCAGACGATGCCGTCGCGCTCGTCACCCGTCAAACTGCCGGGCCAATTCAGGTGCAGCGTCAGTGCATGGGGTTGCTGCATCAGCAGGCCATGCTCGATGCTGCGGGCCGACAGGCTCACCAGGTGCTTGAGCTCAGGCCGTTCCGGGACCTCCACACCGGTCAGATCCAGCATGCCGACGCATTGGCCATCGGGACCGAACACGGGAGCGCCCGCGCAACTGTAGACACTGGTGTCGTTGAAAAAATGCTCGCCCCGGTGCAACCAGACGGGTTCGAGTTCGGACAATGCCGCGCCGATGGCGGTGGTGCCTACCGCCTGTTCCGACAGGTCGACCCCGATCCGGGAAATCAGCGTGGCGCGGCGGTCGCCGGAGTCGATGGGACCGTTCGCGTCGATCACGACGCCCTGGGCATCGGTCAGCAGCGCGAAGTAGCGTGTCCCGGCGATGGCCCGCGACAGCCGCTCCAGCACAGGCCGGGCTGCCCGAACCAGCGGCTGGGAGGCTTCGGTTGTCGATCGCATCGCTTGTGGTGAGATGGCATTGAAGCTGACGCGTTGTGTGGGGTCGAAACCGGCGCCCAGGCAGCGACGCCAGGAGCGGTCGATCCAGGTGTCGAGGCCTGGCGGGCGCGGACCGGATTCGCCGGCGAGCACGGCACGACGGGCCTGTTCGATCATGGGCAGGCGATCGGGGCTGGCCCGACGGGGAGCGGTGTGCATGCCGACATCGTAGCAAGGGCGGGCGATGCCGGTGCGTGTGCGGCCTCGCCCGGAGCCGCCGGTTGATGGCTTTGTCTACGCCAGGTTGGCGGTGGCGCGGCCACTTTCTTGCGGCAGCTCGCCGCCTAGCGCCTCGGCCAGGTCGGCAATCAGTCGTGTCAGTTCGGCGGTGCTGATGGCGATGTCGGCATCGAAACGGTCTTCTTCCTGATCCACCTTGTCGTCGAAAACACCTTCGAGGAAACCGATTTTTCGCAACTGCAGGGACTCGGTCAGCACGAAGGCGACGCGGCCATCCCAGCTTAGCGCCAGGCGTGTCGGCAGCAGCCCCCGCGCGATGTGCTGCCGGATCTCGTCGTTGAGCAGGGGGTGCCGCACGAATTTCACCACCGACCGGGCTTCGTCGCCGGACTTGAGTTCACACTCCCGTTCGATGCTCAGCCGTGGCGGCCAGTCCTCCGGCGTGGCCGCGCTCAGCCAGCGGGCCATGGCGGTCTGGGGGGTGACGGCGGTCCGCAGCCAGGTCGGGGCCAGGCCGGGCAGCGCGCGGACCAGGGCTGTGATCACTTCGTCCGAGCGCGCCTGGCTGGCGGCGTCGGTCACCAGCAGGCGAGCCACGGGATCGATCCAGACGAGCACCGCCGATTGCTTGGCAAACGCCATGGGCAGCAGGGCCTGTCGCGCGTCCTCGCGGATTTCCCGGGCTTCCTTGCGTCCAGGTTTGCGCCCGGTGGTGGCCTCGATATGGGCCATCCGGCCTTCCGCTTCGCGGCGTACGACGGCGCCTGGCACGGCCTTGGCCTCCACCATGAGCTTGAGCACATACTGACCGCCCACCGATTCCACCAGCGCGCCGTGCTGGTGACCGCGCGGCTCGACCCAGCCGATCGACCTGTCCTGGGTGGCCGAACACGGCGTGAATCGTTCGGCTTCGAGGGCCGATTCGATGGAGGCGATCGTGGCGGACCAGTCGGGGTCCAGGCGATAGATATTGACGTTTTTGAACACGGAGTTCCTGAGAAGGGGCGGGAAAAGGGACCGTGTCCAGACCGGCGTGACAAGACGGTCGGACAGGCTGGGCGGGGGCGCATCTTAGCGGATTGGGGCGAATTCGTATGTTTTCCAATAAAAATCAGGCATTATCCAGCGTGAAATGGTCATTGTTTGCTATGTTTTTTATATCGATTTGCGGATAAGAATGCCAGAAGGGCGGCGCTGATCGAGGGTGTGTTGGCGCCGGGCTCATGCCGGTCGGGTCGGCGGCATGGCCGGTCCGGGAGGCTGCGTCGAAATCCCCGGAGGGCAGTGCAGGTCCTTGACGCCGATCAATGAGGCAGCGGGTTGGCATGATAGATTGGCTTGGCATTGCGCGGCCCGGGGGTGCTGTGGAGTTTTGGGGGCAGGGCCGTCGCGCCATCCACAGGAGAGCACTATGAAACAGTTCAGTGCGTTGGCGGTGCTTGCCGCCGTCATGGCCGTGGCGCCAGCGGCGGCTCAGGCTGAACAAGCCTATGCCAGCAAACAGGTCAATCTGCGCGCGGGACCGGCACGGGATTTCCCCGTGGTGGCCGTGCTCACGCGCGGAGTCGAGCTCAATGTTCACGGGTGCCTGAGCGACTACAGCTGGTGCGACGTGACCACGGGACCGTATCGCGGCTGGGTGTATGCGGCCAATATCAGCTATCCCTACCAAGGCAACAACGTGCCAGTGCTCAACTATGGCGCGTTGATCGGCATCGGCGTCCTTGGATTCATCGTGGGGGACTACTGGAGCGACCATTACCGTGACCGTTCCTGGTATTCCGACCATCAGCGATGGTCACACCGCTCCGTTCCGTTGCGTCCTGGCTATCGCCCACCACCACCGCCGCCTGGTTTCAATGGCCAGCGGCCGCCCCGGCCGGGTTGGAGTGGGCAGCGCCCCGTCCCGCCGCCTCATCCTGGCGCGGGTGGCAGGGATCGCCTGCCGCCGCCCGGCGTGGGACCAGGCAACCGCCCGTCACCGGGTGGCGCGGCAAGGCCTGGCTTGCGCCGGGGCAATGAACCGGGGCACGACTACTGACGCGGACGGGTCAGCGCATCATTTGCTGGGGCAGCCAGGTCACGATCCCGGGGAAGACGTAGATCAGCCCGACGGCCAGGCACATGAGGGCAAACATGGGCCAGGCCACGCGGGCGATCCATGGCAGCTGTCGGCCGGTCATGCCCTGTAGCACGAAAAGATTGAACCCCACGGGGGGTGTGATCTGCGCCATCTCGACGACCAGCACGATAAAGATGCCGAACCAGATGGCGTCGATGCCCGCGGCCTGGACCGTCGGGGTGAGCACACCCATGGTCAGCACCACCATGGAAATGCCGTCGAGAAAACAGCCGAGAATGATGTAGAACACGGCGAGGGCGGCGATCAGCTGTGCCTGGCTGAGGCTCAGCGAAGCGATCCACTCCGCCAGATGGCGCGGCAGGCCGATGTAACCCATGGACAGGGTGAGAAAGGCCGCTCCGGAGAGAATCAGCGCGATCATGCAGTACAGCCGCGTGGCGCCCATCAGTGAGGCCTTGAAGGTTTCCCAGGTCATCGAGCCCTGGACGGCGGACAGCACGAGCGAGCCCACCACGCCGACGGCGGCTGCCTCGGTGGCGGTGGCCAGGCCGCTGTAGATCGAGCCCAGCACGGCGCCGATCAGCAACACCACCGGAATCAGGCTGCGCGAGGCGGAAATTTTCTGTAGCAGGGTCAGCCGCTCGTCTGCCACGGGGACCTGGTTCGGGTGGCGCAGCGCCCAGATCATGATGTAGCCCGAGAACAGTGCCGCCAGCAGGATGCCAGGCAGCACGCCCGCGATGAAGAGCTGCGAAATCGATACCTCGGCCATCACGCCGTAGACGATCATGATGATGGACGGCGGGATCAGCAGGCCCAGCGTGCTGGCGCCGGCCAGCGTGCCCACGACCATGTGCTCGGGGTAGCCGCGGCGCGTGAGTTCGGGCAGGGTCATCTTGCCGATGGTGGCGCAGGTGGCGGCACTCGAGCCCGAGACGGCCGCGAAGATGGTGCAGCCCACCACGTTGGTGTGCAGAAGGCGGCCCGGCAGGCCCTGCACCCAGGGCGCCAGGCCCTTGAACATGTCCTGCGACAGGCGTGTCCGGAACAGGATTTCTCCCATCCAGATGAACAGGGGCAGGGCCGTGAGGGTCCAACTGGAAGCCGAACCCCAGATGGTCACGGCCATGGCATCGCCTGCGGGGCGGGTACTGAAAAGCTGCATGCCGATCCAGGCCACGCCCGAGAGCGTGAGCCCGATCCAGACGCCGCTGCCCAGGATCACGAAAAGCGACAGCACCAGCAGTCCGGTAATGGCAAGATCACTCATGGCAGGGGGTAGTTCCGGTTATTCGTTGCGCAGGGCCTCGCCGGACTGCGGCGCCACGCGGCGACCCTGCAGTTCGAGCACCAGTTCGTCCACAAAGGCGATGGCCAGCACAATGGCACCCAAGGCCATGCTCATTTGCGGGATCCACAGGGGTGTGGCGTCATTGCCCGTGGAGATGTCGTGGAATTCGTACGATTGCCAGGCGAGCTTGCCGCTGTAGTAGGCAAACAGCAGCGCGAGCAGGGTGGCGGCACCGAGCGCCCAGATCTCGAACCCCTTTTTCCAGCGTCCCGAAAGGGCGCTGAGCAGCAGGGTGACGCGGATGTGTTCGCCGCGCTTGAGGGTGTGGGCCAGCGCCAGGAAGCCGGCGGCGGCCATCAGGTAGCCGGCGTAGGCGTCGCTGCCGGGCGCCTGAAAATGCAGCTGCCGACTGGCAATCGACAGCAGCACCATGCCCAGCAGGCCAACCATGAAAAGCGCCGCCAGGGCGGCGGCGCTGTTGTACAGGGTGTCGAGGAACCGGCGCATCGGCGAGCTTTACTTGCGGTACGCGTCGACGATGGCCTTGCCTTCGGGGCCGGCCTTGTCCAGCCATTCCTTGAGCATGGTGTCGCCCACCTTGGCCAGGTCGGCCTTGAGTTGCGGCGAGGGCGGCAGGATCTGCATGCCGTTGGCTTTTAGCTTCTCCAGGGTTTCGCTGTTGGCCTTCTTGCTGGACGCCAGCCCGCGGGCCTCGGCGTCGGCAGCCGCCTTGAGCAGCGCGTCCTGCGTGGGCTTGTCCAGCGCGTCGAAGGCCTTCTTGTTCACGATAACCGCGTTCTTGGGCAGCCAGGCTTGGGTGTCGTACCAGTATTTGATGTGCTCGTAGGTCTTGGTGTCGTAACCCGTGGAGCCGCTGGACATATAGCTTTCCACCACGCCCGTGGCCATGGCCTGCGACAGTTCGGCCGCCTGCACGGTGACCGGCTGCGCGCCCACCAGCTCGGCGATGCGCGCCGTGGCGGGGCTGTAGGCGCGCCATTTCACGCCTTTGAGATCGGCGGCGCTGTTGATGGGCTTTTTCACATAGATGCCTTGCGGAGGCCAGGGCACGGCATACAGGGCCATCAGGCCCTGCTCCGCGAGTTTCTTGTCCATGACGGGCTTTTGCGCTTTCCAGAGCTTGACGGCGGCGTCGTAGCTGTCGGCCAGGAAGGGGATGCCGTCGGCACCGAAGACTTGCCATTCGTTCTGGAAATTCACCAGCAGGACTTCGCCGATCTGCGCCTGCCCCCCCTGCACTGCGCGCTTGATCTCCGGTGCCTTGAACAGCGAGGCATTCGGGTGCACGGTGATCTTGAGCTTGCCGCCCGTGGCCTTGTCCACGTCATTGGCGAATTCCTGGAGGTTGGCCGAATGGAAGTTGGTGGCCGGGTAGGCCGCAGGCAGGTCCCACTTGGTCTGGGCCGAGGCGGTGATCGCCAGCCCGGCGAAGGCGAGGCCGATGGAACAGGCGAGGTGACGGCGGGTCAGTTTCATGAACACTCCTCAAGGAACGATGAACGAAATGTAAGCAAGACCGGGGCCCGGTGGGGAATGGCATTTGCCCGACCTCGGGATAACCCTGTGGTGCCGGATTTCTGCCTGCGAGCACTTGCAGTCTAGGGGCGTGGGCGATAAAGTGTCAACGATTTATCAACGTTTTATCTACATTTAAGGGTAATCCCGATGCCAAACGAGTCCGCTGCGCCCGCCAATGCGAAAGGCATCGTCTCGTCCTCGCATCTGGTGTCGCCGCGCAGCCGGCAGACGTCGGAGTTCGAGTTCGGGATGATCGTGGCCTGGAATGCGTTTTCGCGCTGGGTGGTGCGCTGCATGGCGGCAGCAGGTGTGCCTGAACTGACGATCACCGATGTGCTGCTGCTGCACCACGTCAACCATCGCGCCCGCAACAAGAAACTGGCCGACATCTGTTTTGTGCTCAATTACGAAGACACCCATGTGGTGGCGTATTCGCTCAAGAAGCTGGTTTCAGCGGGGCTGGTGCAGACGGAGAAGAGTGGCAAGGAGGTGCTCTACAGCCCCACGCCAGCCGGGGAGACGGCCGTGCAGCGCTACCGCGAGGTGCGCGAGCAGTGCCTTATCGACAATCTCGATGCCCAAATGAACGACGATCTCGGCGAGGCGGCGCGGATGCTGCGCACCATGTCGGGACTCTATGACCAGGCGGCGCGGGCAGCGACTTCGCTCTGAGGTCACGCGGCGCTCGAATGGTCATTTATTCATAGCGAAATATGACCATTTCACGCTGGTAAACGCCAATTTTCATTAAAATTTATGTCTCACACCCCTTCCGATGCCTCTTCCTCGCCTCTCGCCGCTTCGGTGGCGTCTGCGGGCCAGCGCTGGCAGTTTTGGATCGATCGCGGCGGCACGTTCACCGATATCGTGGCCAGGTGCCCGGACGGCACGTTGCTGACGCACAAGCTGCTTTCGGAAAACCCGGAGCAATACCGTGATGCCGCGGTGGCAGGCATTCGTCACTTGCTGGGACTCAAGGCCGACGAGCCGATTTCGCCCGTGCAGGTGGAATGCGTGAAGATGGGCACCACGGTGGCGACCAATGCGTTGCTCGAACGCAAGGGCGAGCCGACGGTGCTGGTCACGACGCGGGGGTTTCGTGACGCATTGCGTATTGCCTATCAGAACCGGCCACGCCTGTTCGATCGCCATATCGTGTTGCCCGAGTTGCTGTACAGCGAAGTCATCGAGGCGCACGAGCGCATGGGGGCGCATGGTGAGCTGGTGCAGGCGCTCGACGAAACGACCCTTCGACGGGATCTGGCGGCCGCCTGCGGGCGGGGCCTGCGGAGCGCGGCGATCGTGTTCATGCATGGCTACCGTTATGAAGCCCATGAAGAGGCTGCTGCGCGTATCGCACGGGAAGTGGGTTTTACGCAGGTGAGCACCAGCTTCGAGACCAGCCCGCTGATGAAATTTGTGAGTCGTGGCGACACCACGGTCGTTGATGCCTACCTCTCGCCCATTCTTCGCCGTTATGTGGAACAGGTCGCCGCGGAGATGCCGGGGGTCCGGCTGTATTTCATGCAGTCTTCGGGGGGGCTGACCGATGCCCACGCATTCCAGGGCAAGGATGCGATCTTGTCCGGGCCGGCCGGTGGCATCGTGGGGATGGCGCGCACCGCCGCCCTGGGGGGGCACGACAGGGTGATCGGCTTCGACATGGGCGGCACGTCGACCGACGTGTCCCATTTCGCGGGGGAGTTCGAGCGCGAGTTCGAAACCCAGGTGGCTGGCGTGCGCATGCGCGCGCCGATGATGAGCATCCATACCGTGGCGGCGGGCGGAGGATCGATCCTGAGCTTCGACGGGGCGCGCTTCCGGGTCGGACCCGAAAGCGCCGGAGCGAACCCGGGGCCGGCGAGCTACCGGCGCGGCGGGCCGCTGGCCGTGACCGATGCCAACGTGATGCTGGGAAAGATCCAGCCGGACCACTTCCCCCGGGTCTTTGGCCCCCGGGCGGATGAGCCGTTGAACCGCGAAACCGTGGAACGGCGCTTTGCCGAACTGGCGGCTCGCACCGGACGCCCTCCGGAAAGCGTGGCCGAGGGGTTCATCGACATCGCCGTGCAGCAGATGGCCAACGCGATCAAGAAGATTTCAGTGGCGCGCGGCTATGACGTCACGCGTTACACGCTGCAGTGCTTCGGCGGCGCGGGCGGGCAGCATGCCTGCCTAGTGGCCGATGCGCTGGGGATGACGCGGGTGTTCGTGCATCCCCTGGCTGGCGTGCTGTCGGCCTACGGCATGGGGCTGGCCGATCAGAGCGTGATCCGGGAAGAAGCGGTAGAGCAAACGCTGGACGCGCGGGCGCTGCCGGGGATTCAGGCGCGCCTGGATGCGCTGGCCGATCTGGCGCGGGGCGAACTGCTGCGCCAGCGGGTCAATGCGGGCGAGGTGCGGCTGCTGCGCCGCGTCCACGTGCGCTACGAAGGGACCGATTCGGCGCTCGTCGTGGCGTTCCCCGGGGATGAAGCCGCCACGGTCGACATGCGGGTGGATGCGATCCGCAGGGGCTTTGATGCCGCCTATCGACAGCGCTTCGCATTCCTGATGGCAGGCAAGGGACTGGTCGTGGAGGCCGTTTCGGTGGAGGCCGTCGTTGCCGGCGAGGCGCCCGGCGAAAAGCGGCATGAGGTGCAGGCTTCCCGCGAACTGCCTCGGCGTGAAACGGTTCGCATGTATTCGGGCGGCCAATGGCATGACGCGGCGCTGGTGGTGCGCGAAGACTTGCGTGCCGGTGACGTGATTCCTGGGCCCGCCATCATCGCCGAGAAAAATGCCACGACGGTGGTCGAGCCCGGCTGGGAAGCCCGGCTGAGCGAGCGGGATCATCTGGTGCTGGACCGCCGCGTTCCGCGGGTGCTGAAGTTTGCCGCCGGCACCACGGTGGATCCGGTGCTGCTGGAGGTGTTCAACAACCTGTTCA
>JAEWVY010000351.1 GCA_023396625.1 Pseudomonadota bacterium
GTGTAGAGCGCCTCCAGCGCCAGCGTGCGCGTGCCGCGCACGCTGGCCAGGGTCACGCGGGCGTCCAGCGCGATCAGCAGCGGCATCGAGTCGCCGATGGGCGAGCCGTTGGCCACGTTGCCGCCCAGCGTACCGGCATTGCGCACCGGCAGGCCGGCAAAGCGCCGGGCGAAGGCGCGCAGCGCGGGCCGGTCCGCCTCCAGCGCGGTGAACGCGTCGGTCAGCGTCACCGCCGCACCGATGCGCGTGACGCCCGGCAGCTGTTCCACCAGACGCAGTTCCTCGACCCGGCTGGTGTCCAGTACCTGGGCGAAGTCCTGGTGCTGCTTGGTGATCCACAGCCCCACGTCGGTGCAGCCGGCGACCAGCTGTGCCTGCGGATGGGCCGCGCGCAGAGCGAGCAGTTCGCGCAGGTCGTGAGGCAGCATGTACGACGGATTTTGAGGAAAATCGGCTGTTTCCCAGCGTGGAATGGTCTTTAGTTGCTTCAATTTCAGGAGCAATTCGGTGTCGTCCACGCGGACGGGTGGCAGCCGGACCATGGCCTCGGCGGCGTCCAGCAGGGGGCGGTAGCCGGTGCAGCGGCACAGGTTGCCCGACAACGCGGCCTGCGCGTCCTCGCGGCTGGGGACTTCGCCCGGCTGGCGCGGGCTCTGGTAGAGCGCGAACAGGCTCATGGCGAAGCCGGGGGTGCAGAAGCCGCACTGCGAAGCGTGGCAGTCGGCCATGGCCTGCTGGACCGGATGCGGGCCGCCGCCGCTGATGAGCGGGTCGGCGGCCAGGTCTTCCGCGGTCCACAGCGCCAGGCCGTCGACGGCGTGCGCCAGGCGGATGCAGCTGTTGACGGCGGTGTAGCGCAACCGGCCGTCCATGGCTTCGGCGGTCACGACCGTGCAGGCGCCGCAGTCTCCTTCGCCGCAGCCTTCCTTGGTGCCGGCGGCGCCGATATCCTCGCGCAAAACCTCCAGCAGGGTGCGTGTGGGTGGTACATTGACCAGCGTCACGGTCTGGCCGCGCCGGATGAAGCGGATCGTCGGGTTCGTCATGTCGGTGTTTCCTTCTCTTTCAAGAGGGTAGGGCGGCGGGCACCGTGACAGCATAAGCCCCCGCATATGAGCCCCATGCACGCCAAGGTATGAGAGATCAGGCCCTTTTCGACAAGATAGACCTCCATCTGATCAGGGTCTTGCATACCGTGTTGACTGAACGCAGCGTTTCGAGGGCCGCCATCCGTCTGGGCATGTACCAGCCGGCGGTAAGCGCGTCGCTGAAAAAGCTGCGCGAACTCGCGGGGGACCCGCTGCTGGTGCGCTCGGGCCCGGGCATGGTGCCCACCGACGCGGGCTTGCGCATGCTCGAGCCCAGCGCAGGCATCCTGCGCGCGGCCGAGTCGATGTTTTCCGACGTGCGTGGCTTCGAGCCCGCCACGGCGCGGCAGACTTTCCGCATCGCTGCGAGCGACTACCTCGATCCGCTGTTCCTGCCGCAGCTCGTGGCGCAGATCAAGCGGCAGGCGCCGCTGTGCCCGATCGAGATCCACCCGCTGTCGGCGGCCAGTGACTACCGCGCGGCGCTGGCGCAGGGGGAGCTGGACGTCGTGATCGCCAACTGGTCCACGCCGCCGGACGACCTCCACCTCGGGCGGCTTTTCGGCGACGACGTGGTGTGCCTGGTCTCCAGCCACCATCCGGCGCTGCGGCGCGTGCGCCAGGGCGGCTGGGACGTCGCCAGTTGGCTGGTGGCCGAGCACGTGGCGCCCACCCCGACGCACCCCGGCGCCCGGGGCGTGATCGACGACCACCTCGACGCACTGGGGCTGTCGCGCAACATCACGGCGCGTTGCGCGCATTTCGGGCTCATTCCGTCCATGGTGGCATCGAGCTTGCTTGTGCTGACCACCGGACGGCAATATTGCGAGCGTTATGTGGACCGCCTTCCAGTGACAATCGTGCCCTGTCCGGTTACGTTTCCGCGCCTGATGTACTACCAGCTCTGGCACGAGCGCACCCATGCGTCGTCAGCGGCGCGGTGGTTGCGCGACCGGATCAAGGCCGTGGCTTCGGAACTCAGGAAAGAATAGCATTCCATTTCCATTCGACGCTGGAATTGAACGAAAAAGATCAAAAAAATGAAGAGACAAACCCGCAGGACTTCCCCATGACCGCGCCTCGCCTGCAACTCCAGGGCATCACCAAAAGCTACCCGTCCGTGGTGGCGAACAGCGGGGTGTCGCTCACGGTGCAGCCGGGGGAAACCCACGCTGTGCTCGGCGAGAACGGCGCGGGCAAGTCCACGCTGATGAAGATCATCTATGGCGCGGTCAAACCGGACGAGGGCACGGTGTCCTTCAACGGCCGGCCGGTGCACATCCGCAACCCCCAGGAGGCGCGGGCCCTGGGCATCAGCATGGTGTTCCAGCACTTCAGCCTGTTCGACACGCTGACGGTGGCCGAAAACGTCTGGCTCGGCCTCGACCGGCGCCTGAGCCTGGCCGAGGTGAGCGCGCGCATCCGCGCCAAGGCAGACGAATACGGCCTCGACATGGACCCTTCGCGGCCGGTGCACACCCTGGGCGTGGGCGAGATGCAGCGCGTGGAAATCATCCGTGCGCTGCTGGGCAACCCGCAATTGCTGATTCTCGACGAACCGACGTCGGTCCTCACGCCGCAGGCGGTGGACAAGCTGTTCGTGGTGCTCCGGAAGATCGCCAGCGAAGGCTGCAGCATTCTCTACATCAGCCACAAGCTGCACGAAATCCGTGCGCTGTGCACGGCGTGCACGGTGCTGCGGGGGGGCAAGG
>JAEWVY010000429.1 GCA_023396625.1 Pseudomonadota bacterium
GCTACAGTGTGGGCTGTGCCCATGCGGCGAATTTCGTTTTCTTGGGGCGGTGTTCGCCCCAACCCCAATGCCCTGATCCGGAGATCTCATGACCCAGGCCTTTATCTGTGATGCCATCCGCACCCCCTTCGGTCGCTACGGCGGCGCTCTCTCGGGCGTGCGCGCCGACGATCTTGGCGCCTTGCCCATCCAGGCCCTGATGGCGCGCAACCCCGGCGTGGACTGGGGCGCGGTGAGCGATGTGCTTTTTGGCTGCGCCAACCAGGCCGGCGAGGACAACCGCAATGTCGCCCGCATGGCCGCCTTGCTGGCAGGATTGCCGCTGGAGGTGCCGGGCGCCACCATCAACCGCCTGTGCGGCTCCGGGCTGGACGCCGTGGGCAGCGCCGCGCGCGCCATTCGCGCCGGGGAGGCCGCGCTGATGATCGCCGGCGGCGTGGAAAGCATGAGCCGCGCGCCCTTCGTCATGCCCAAGATGGACACGGCGTTCAGCCGCACGAACGCGGTCTACGACACCACCATCGGCTGGCGCTTCATCAACCGGCTGATGAAAGAGAAATACGGTGTCGACTCCATGCCCGAGACCGCCGAAAACGTGGCCACAGAGTTCGGTATCGGCCGCGAGGCGCAGGACCGCATGGCGCTGGCCAGCCAGCAGCGCGCCGTGGCCGCACAGAAGGCCGGCCATCTCGCCCGCGAGATCGTGCCGGTGCATATTCCGCAGAAGAAGGGCGACCCCGTGGTCGTGAGCCAGGACGAACACCCGCGCGAAACCACCCTGGAGTCGCTGGCCCGGCTCAAGGGCGTGGTGCGGCCGGACGGCACGGTCACTGCCGGCAACGCCAGCGGCGTGAACGACGGCGCCTGCGCGCTGCTGCTGGCCAGTGAAGCCATGGCCGCCAAGCAGGGCCTGACGCCGCGGGCTCGCGTGGTGGGCATGGCCAGCGCCGGTGTGCCGCCGCGCATCATGGGCATCGGCCCGGCGCCGGCGACGCAGAAGGTGCTGGCGCTCACGGGGCTGCGGCTCGAACAGATCGACGTGATCGAGCTCAACGAGGCCTTTGCGGCCCAAGGCCTGGCGGTGTTGCGCCAACTGGGTCTGCGCGATGACGACGCGCGCGTCAACGCCTGGGGCGGCGCCATCGCGCTGGGGCACCCGCTCGGCGCCTCGGGCGCGCGGCTGGCCACCACGGCCGTCAACCGCCTGCATGCCACGGGTGGCCGCTACGCGTTGTGCACCATGTGCATCGGGGTGGGGCAGGGCATTGCCGTGGTGCTGGAGCGGGTCTGAGCTGGCGATCCGGTGGCCCAGGCTATTTCTTTGAATTCCCGCGGGGGGATGGCGGAGCGGGGTCGCCGTGCTTCAGGCCTGCCACGTCGGCAGCTGCCAGTTGCGCCACAACGCCAGCCCGCGCAGACCGGCGGTGACGAGCACGCACGCTGTCAGCGCGGCCCAGCCCGGGATCTGGGTCGTCCACAGCCCCACATAGAGCCAGCCACCGGCAAATGCGCAGACCGCGTACGGCCGGTGGTCCCGGAAAGCCGTGGGAATCTCATTGCACACCATATCGCGCAGCACCCCCCCGAACACGCCCGTGATCAGTCCCATCAGCACGGCCACCAGGGCTGGCAGGCCCGCGGCCAGTGCCTGGTGCGTGCCGGCCGCGGTGAACAGGCCCAGGCCCAGCGCATCGGGCCACTGAATGGCTTTTTCGGTCAGCGCGAAATGCTGGTGACGCAGGCAGCCCATTGCCAGCGCGCACAGGGCCAGCACCCCCCAGAGCACGGCCACGTGCTCGACCCAGAAGAAGGGGCGATGGTCCAGCAGCAGGTCACGCAGTGTGCCGCCACCGAAGGCGGCCACGAAGGCCACCACGCACACGCCCACCGCGTCGAGCTGCTTGTGTGCCGCCTTCATGATCCCCGACAGCGCAAACGCCGCGGTGGCCAGCAGTTCCACCAGAAGGCGCAGCGTCTGGCCCCAGTGTTGAATGTCGTTCATGCGGAGATTGTCGCGTGCGCGCCGATGTGTCGAAGGCAGGCAGGCCCACCATGTCTCTCGCGTTGATCACCGACCCGTTTTTTTACGTCGTGGCCGTGCCGGCCGTGCTGCTGATGGGGGTCAGCAAAAGTGGTTTCGGCGCGGGCTTCGGCTCGCTGGCGGTGCCGCTGATGGCGCTGGCCGTGACGGTGCCGCAGGCGGCCGCCATCCTGATGCCGGTGCTGCTGCTCATGGACTTGCTGGGCATGGCGGCGTTCCGCAAGGACGTCGACCGCAAACTGCTGAGCTTCCTGCTGCCGTTCGGCCTGCTCGGCATCGTGGCCGGGGCGTTGCTGTTCAAGCTGCTGGAGGCTCGGTGGGTCGCGGCCATCGTGGGTGCCGTCACGCTGCTGTTCCTGGCGCAGCGCGTGCTGTTTCCGCCCCGGGCCGGCAGCGCGCCACCTCCCCGGTGGGCCGGCGCGCTGCTTTCGATGGCCTCCGGGTTCACCAGCTTCATCGCCCACGCGGGAGGGCCCCCCATCAACGCCTACATGCTGCCGCTGAAACTGTCCCCCGTGCGCTTCACTGGCACCCTCGCGTTCTTCTTTTTCTTCATCAATCTGGCCAAGTGGCTGCCCTACGCCTGGCTGGGGCTGCTGGACATGCGCAATTTCGCCACGTCGCTGGTGCTGCTACCGCTGGCGCCCATGGGGGTGTGGCTGGGGGTGCGCATCGCACGGCGCATCGATCCGGCACTGTTTTACCGGTTCATCTACATCGGCATGGCCTTGACAGGCATCAAACTGCTGTGGGATGCCATGTGATAATAAAAAGTATAGCGTACTATGACCATTTGACGCTGGAAAACGCTTGTTTTTATGTAAAAACTTGCCCTGAGGCGCTTGCCGCGGCTACCATGCGCCGAACCGTTTGCGAGAGGAGGTCGCCATGCCCGTGATCGTCGTTGCCAACCCCAAGGGAGGCGTGGGCAAGTCCACGCTCGCCACGCAGGTGGCCGGATACTTCGCGAGCCGCGGGCACGCGGTGATGCTCGGGGACGTGGATCGCCAGCAGTCCTCGCGCCTTTGGCTGGGGCTGCGGCCCCCGGCGGCGCGGCCGATCCAGCCCTGGGACATCGGTTCCGACGACGTCTTTCGCCCGCCACCGGGCACGACGCACGTGGTGCTGGACACGCCAGCGGGCTTGCACGGCAAACGGCTGCGCGAGGTGCTCCGGCGTGCCGACCAGGTCATCGTGCCACTGCAGCCCAGCGTGTTCGACATCTTCGCCACCCGCGCCTTTGCCGACGAACTGCGTCAATCGCGTCACGCCGGGCGGCTGCGGGTGGGCGTGGTCGGCATGCGGGTGGACGAGCGCACGCTGGCGGCTGACCAATTGCACCGTTTCGTGGACTCGCTGGACCTGCCCGTGCTGGGATTTCTGCGCGACACGCAGAACTACGTTCATCTCGCCGCGCATGGACTGACCCTGTTCGACATCGCGCCCTCGCGGGTGGAGAAGGACCTGGCGCAGTGGCAACCGCTGTGTCGCTGGCTCGACACCGACTGATCCGACCGTTCGCTACAGTCGGCGGATGAAACATTTTCAGACTCTTGGCGAACTGGCCGCCTGCGTGGGCCAGGAGGTGGCCGTCAGCGACTGGATCACCATCACGCAGGCGCAGGTCAACCTGTTCGCCGAAGCCACGGGCGACCGTCAGTGGATCCACGTGGATGTCGAAAAGGCCAGGACCGGCCCCTTTGGCGGCCCCATCGCGCATGGCTTTTTCACCCTGTCGCTGTTGCCGCTCTTCTTCGAATCGAGCTTCGACGTGGCCGAGTCGACCATGGGCGTGAACTATGGCCTCAACAAGGTCCGCTTCGTGTCCCCCGTGCCCGTGGGCAGCCGCGTGCGCGCGCGCATGAAGCTGCTGTCGGCCGAGCCCATTGACCGCGGGGGTTTGCAGATGGCGTGGGACGTGACGGTCGAGCGCGAGGGCCAGGACCGGCCCGTGTGCGTGGCCGAGGCGCTGGTGCGGCGGTATTGAGGCCGAAACGGAAAATTCAGAAAAAAATAGCCATTTCCCAGCGTCATACGGACATAGTTTGCTCCTGATAAAGGAGTAATCGAGGGCGATCAGGGCACGGCGAAACCGTTTTGCCGCCACGCCTCGAACACCGTGACCGCCACCGCGTTCGACAGGTTCAGGCTGCGCTGGCCCGGGCGCATGGGCAGGCGCAGGCGCTGCGTGTCGGGCACGTGCGCCAGCACTTCGGGCGGCAGGCCGCGGGTCTCGGCACCGAACACCAGCCAGTCGCCGGGCTGGAACGCCGTGTCATGGACCGGGCCGGCGCCGCGTGTGCTCAGGGCGAACAGGCGCTGCGGCGCGGGGCGTTCGGCGGCGAGGAAGGCGGCCCAGCCCGCGTGGCGGCGCACCGGCGCGTACTCGTGGTAGTCAAGGCCCGCGCGCCGCAGCTGCCGGTCTTCCATCGAGAACCCCAGCGGCTCGATCAGGTGCAGCGTGCAGCCGGTATTCGCCGCCAGGCGGATGACGTTGCCCGTGTTGGGCGGGATTTCGGGTTCGACCAGGACGATGTGGAACATGCGCGGATTGTCATGCCTGCCGCCGTGCCCGGTCTCGGCGCGGGCCCGCGGTCAGCTGCCGGCGGGCGTTCTGGCGAACACCAAGGCCTCGACCCGGGCCGCGCCGCCCCGGCGCAGCGCCAGGGCGGCGGCGTGCAGCGAGGCGCCGCTGGTCATCACGTCGTCCACCAGCAGCACGTGCTGCCCGCGCACCTCGTCCGCGCGCAGAGGATCCAGGGCATAGGCCCCGCGTACATTGCGCAGCCGTTCGGCACGGTCGAGTTCGCTTTGCGGTGGCGTGTGGCGGATGCGTTGCAGCAGCGTGGCGTCGGTCGCCGCGGGGGCGAGACAGCGCGCCAGCAGCAAAGCCTGGTTGAAGCCACGCTCGGCCAGCCGCTCGCGCGACAGCGGCATGGGCAGTACCCGTGTGGCCCGTTCCAGCGCGGGTTCCACCCAGGGCGCGGCGCGCATCACCGTGGCCAGCGCACCGGCCCAGCCCGGCTGGCCGCCGAACTTGAACCGGGCGATGCAGTCGGACCAAGGCCAGCCGTAGGACACGGCGGCCAGGCAGGCGTCCAGGGGCGGTGGCGTCGTGAGGCAGGCGCCGCAGCACCGGACCCCGGCCGGCACCGGCAGGGCGCAGGTTTCGCAGCGCGGCACCGGCTGCGCGAAGCGCGCCACGCAGCCATCGCAAAACGTTCGCGCAGGCCAGGCATGGCAGATGGCGCAACGCGCCGGAACGTGGTCCAGGGCACGGTCGATCAGCGCGCGAAACATGGGGTCAATATACTGCGTCGCCATGCCGTCAAGCCGATTGATCCCGTTTCCCGACCACGCGCCCAGGCGCCACGCTGGCCATGGACGCTGACCACCTGCCGCCGACCATCGATCCCGTCGCCGCGGCGAGGTGGGCACAGCTGGCCGTGCCGGTGGCCGGGGCCACCACCTCGCCCTGGCTGCACGAGGAAGTGGCGCGCCGCATGGAGGAGCGGCTGGGCTGGATCCGCCAGCATCCACGCCGCTGGGCGCACTGGGAGGGCGTGCGCGGCGGACTGCAGGCGCACGCGCTGCTCGCGCGGCGCTACGCCGGCGCGGAATGCTTCGTCGTGGAATCGAGTGCCGCCCGGCTGGCCCTGGCGCGCAAACACCTCGCCCGGCCGTGGTGGACACCCGGCCGCTGGCGCGGACCTGCGACGCACTTTGGCCCGCCGCCCGAGGCCGGGGTGGACATGGTCTGGGCCAACATGGGCCTGCACCAGGCGGCCGATCCGCGCGCGCTGATGGCGCGCTGGCACCAGGCGCTGGCGGACGACGGCTTCGTGATGTTCTCCTGCCTTGGCCCGGACACCCTGCGTGAACTGCGGTCGCTCTACCGCGCGAGTGGCTGGCCGGCGCCCGCCCATGAATTCACCGACATGCACGACTGGGGCGACATGCTGATGCGCGCTGGTTTCGCCGAGCCGGTGATGGACATGGAGCGCATCACACTGAGCTTCGAAAACCCCGTCCGCCTGCTGCAGGAACTGCGCGAACTCGGGCGCAACCTGCATCCGGGCCGCTTCGCCGGTCTCAGAGGCCGTGCCTGGCTGAACACATTGCACGAGCGCCTCGCGCAGGAGCTGGCTCGCGCCGAGGAGAACGGACGGTTGAGCCTGAGTTTCGAAATCATCTACGGCCATGCCTTCAAGCCGCAGCCGCGGACGCCGCGACAAGTCGAAACCCTGGTGGGTCTCGAGGAAATGCGCGCGGCGTTGCGCCAGCGCAAAAACAAAGCCAACGATCTTTGAGAAAAATCAAAGACGAAGCTGGACTGGGCTAAAATCAGCGGCTGGATATATAGGTTCGGCGGACGTTTTCCCCGGTTTGGTGCATTCGAACTTGATAGGTGTCAAATCCAGAACTTCGCTTTGCCAGCGTGTCCGGTCCGGACGTCGGTGGGTCTGTCAAGCGCATGACGTGGTGACGCCGGCCTGCCGGGCTGGCTCCATGGTTTCCTGTGCGTGGTGCCGCGAGGCACGGCGGGCTCATGGTGGCTGCGCGGTGCCCTGGGTCATCCTCGGGTTTGCGTGGATTGAACGGCTGGCCGTCGGGCTGGCATTCTTGGTCCAACCCGACATGCCGGGCCGGTGCTGGCGAACGAGATTCGAAGGCATTGCGCCGGGCGTGATGCGACAGTGGCAGCCGGCCCTCGGGGCGCGGCGATGAGTGGCAGGCAAATGTGAGGCAAGAGAAGTGAACACGATGAAGAGCACCCCGAACAAACTGGCGTCCTGGCTGCGGCATGCGGGCCTCTGGAGCGGCGCCTGGCTCGCCACCGCGGCCCAAGCGGTCAACGATCTTCCCGGCGGCCCGGCGGTTCGCCAGCTCAACTTGCCCGAGCCGGCCACCAAGATCGCGGCCGAGGAAGTCTCGTTGCACTGGATGATGCTGATCTTGTGCTCCATCATTTTCGTGCTGGTGTTTTCGGTGATGTTCTATTCCATCTGGAAGCACCGCAAGTCCGTGGGCCACAAGGCGGCGAATTTTCACGAGTCGGTGACCGTCGAAATCGTCTGGACCGTGATTCCCTTCATCATCGTGATTCTGATGGCCCTGCCCGCGACCAAACTGCTGGTGGCGCAGAAGGACACCTCCAACGCCGACCTGACGATCAAGGTCACCGGCTACCAGTGGAAGTGGGGCTACGACTACCTCCGCGGCGAAGGCGAGGGCATCGGCTTCATCTCCACCCTCGATGCCACGCAGCGTGTCATGTCCAACACCGGCAAGCCCGAGGGCGACGACTATCTGCTCAAGGTGGACAACCCGCTCGTCGTGCCTGTGGGCAAGAAGATCCGCATCATCACCACGGCCGATGACGTCATCCACGCCTTTGCCGTGCCGCAGTTCGGCATCAAGCAGGACGCCATTCCCGGATTCGTGCGCGACACCTGGTTCCGCGCCGAGAAGACCGGTGACTTCTATGGCCAGTGCCAGGAACTGTGCGGCAAGGAGCATGCGTACATGCCCATCCATGTGAAGGTCCTGCCCGCGGAGGACTACACCAAATGGGTCGATGCCGAGAAGAAGAAGCTGGCCGCCAAGGCCGACGATCCCAACAAGGTCTGGACCCAGGCGGACCTCGTCGCACGCGGCGAGAAGGTCTACGCGGCCAACTGCGCCGCCTGCCACCAGGCCAGCGGCAAGGGCGCGGGCAACATCAAGCCGCTGGATGGCTCAGCCCTGGTGCTTGACGCCGACAAGCTGGCCCAGCTTGCCGTGGTGCTCAACGGCCGGACCACCGTCCTGCCCGACGGAAGCAAGAGCGAAATGCCGGCCTGGAAGCAGTTGTCCGACACGGAAATTGCCGCCGTGGTGACCTACACCAAGAACAACTGGACGAACAAGACCGGGCAGATCGTGCAGCCTGCCGAGGTCAAGACCGCGCGCGGCAAATAAGCCCGTCGATACCGCATCTGGAAACGCATTGAGAAGGACACCGAGATGAGCGCAGTTCTCGACCACCATGGCCACGGCGGCCACGCCCACGACGACCATTCCCATGCCCCGAGCGGCTGGCGTCGCTGGGTATATGCCACCAACCACAAGGACATCGGCACGCTGTACATGCTGTTCAGCCTGACCATGCTGATGATCGGCGGCGTGCTCGCCCTGCTGATCCGTGTCGAGCTGTTCCAGCCGGGCCTGCAGGTGGTGAACCCGGAATTCTTCAACCAGCTCACGACCATGCACGGCATCATCATGGTGTTCGGCGCCATCATGCCGGCCTTCGTGGGTTTTGCGAACTGGATGATTCCGCTGCAGATCGGCGCGGCCGACATGGCCTTCGCACGCATGAACAACTTCAGCTTCTGGCTGATGGTTCCCGCCGGCCTGACACTGATCATCTCGTTCTTCCTGCCCGGCGGCGCTCCCGCGGCCGGCTGGACGTTCTATGCCCCGCTGACGCTGCAGATGGGCCCGTCGATGGACGCGGGCATCTTTGCCATGCACATCCTCGGCGCGTCGTCGATCATGGGTTCGATCAACATCATCGTCACCGTGCTCAACATGCGCGCCCCCGGCATGACGCTCATGAAGATGCCCATGTTCTGCTGGACCTGGCTGATCACGGCGTACCTGCTGATCGCCGTGATGCCCGTGCTCGCCGGCGCCATCACCATGACGCTGACCGACCGCCATTTCGGCACCAGCTTCTTCAACCCCGCCGGCGGCGGCGATCCGGTGATGTTCCAGCACATCTTCTGGTTCTTCGGCCATCCCGAGGTCTACATCATGATCCTGCCGGCCTTCGGCATCATCAGCCATGTGGTGCCGGCGTTCGCCCGCAAGAAGTTGTTCGGCTACGCCTCCATGGTGTACGCCACGTCCTCGATCGCCATCCTGTCGTTCATCGTCTGGGCGCACCACATGTTCACCACCGGCATGCCCGCCGCCGGCCAGCTGTTCT
>JAEWVY010000010.1 GCA_023396625.1 Pseudomonadota bacterium
TACGTGGGCTACACCCCGGTGGCCACGCCGCTGGGCACGACACAAACCGGCGCGCTGCTGACCAAGCTGGAGACGACGACGGCGCTGGGCGCACGCAAGACCTTCATCAGCTCGGAAAACGCCTTCCCCAACCTGCCGTACTGATCGGGTTGGCGTGAAGAGGGGGTCGCCTGACGGCCCTCACGAAGCTGCCAAAGCACAAGCGGGCCTCCAGCGAGGCCCGCTTTTTTTGTGGGGTCCGAAAGCAACGGGCGCGTGCGGGAAGCCGGACCTGTCGCGCCGGAAGCACAAGGTCCGGGCCGGCGCTGCACCGATGAGGGCCGGATCGACGCGCTGGGCGGGCGATTTCCCCGACGGCATGGGCATCGAATGGGTGCCCATTTTTTGCCGTGCAAGAGTTCATGGCCGTCCCCGGGCTGGAACTTGCGCGCCCGCCCGGGATCGGACGGCGTGGCAGGGGGCGCGCGGCGTGGTACAAAGCGGCCGGGCGCTTGCGGCGCGGTGGCGCCGAGGGGCACCAAGCTATACTACGCTGTTTTGCCAAACGCGTTTTCCCTGTCGGTTTCAAAAATCCCCCCGCAAGAAAACTAGGCGATTGGCCGCTGGGCGGGGACACGTTCACAAGAGGTATGGCATGAGTCTGGGCTATCGGTTATTGAAGAGGTTGTCCCTGGGTGGGGCCGTGCTGGCGCTGGTGGCCTGCGCGCAGTTCACGGGCACGCTGGGCGAGGCGGATGGGCGGGAGCAGGTGTTGCTCAAGACCCTGCCCACGCCGGAATTTCTCAGCGAGCCGCAGACGTTGTGGCGCCAGGGCCAGATGGCTTCGCTGCACCTGAATGCCGCCGGGCGGATCGCCTTCACGCTGGGCACGAAAACCCAGCTGCTCGACGAGGGCGCCCCGGTGTTGGGCGGCAAGTACCTGACGCTGCGTCAGCGTGGCGACACGCTGTACGCCCTGTGGTGGAGCCACACCAACGCCAAGGCGCTGTATTTCCGCAGCTCGGTGGACGGCGGCAAGACCTTTGCACCGGTGCAGATCGTCAACACCGCCGACGGGGTGCTGCCGCCGTATGAATTGGCGGTGGACGACAGTGGCGCGCTGGGCGTGGTCTACGCCGACGAGCGCGTGCCGGGCTACCAGATCTATTTCAACCGCGCCGAGGCGCCCGGCCTGAAGTGGCAGGAGAAGGACGTCCGCCTCGACAACGCGCAGCCGGTGGCGGGGTTCTCGGGTGGCGCCAAGACGCAGGCCACGGAGCCGCACCTGGCGCGCGTGGGCCGCAACCTCGTGGCGACCTGGCAGGAGGTGGTCAACGAAAACAAGGCCGTGGCCTATCGCGTGGTGTCGCGCATGTCCCCCGACCTGGGCAAGACCTGGGAGAAGGAGATCGAGGTCTACCGCGGCAACCGGGTGCCGAGCGCGCTCCACCTGGTGACGGTGGGCGACCAGGTGGTGCTGGTGGGTGACGTGTCGCAACGCGGCGTGCAGGCCTGGCGCACGAAGGACGCGGGCCGCAGCTGGCAGGCGCTGGGCGCGCTGGCGCGCAGCGAGGTGTTCGTCAATTCGCAGCTCGCGCTGGCCGCGGGCGGGGGCCGGGTCTATGCCGTGTACACCGCGGAACAGGCGGACAAGAAGGCGCAGATCCAGGGCGGCGTGCTGGACCTGGCGAAGGGCAAGTGGCTGACGGCCGCGCAGCGGCTGGACCCCAAGGCGCTGGAGCGCACCAAGTCCGCCAGCCCGCAGGTGGCGGCGTTGCCCGGAGGGGGTGCGGTGGTCGTGTGGCAGGACTTCCGGTACATCCGTCCGACGGTCTACCTGAGCCAGACCCGCAATGGCGAGGACTGGGCGCCGGCCCGGCGCGTGATGGAGGATGCGGGCCGCTTCGGCCTCATCACGCCGCGGGTGGCGGTGCTGGGCGACCAGGTGCTGGTGTCCTACGAGCGCTTCGTGGACGACGTGGCCGCCCAGACGGACCACGCGCTGGTGGCGCTGAAATACGACGCCAAGTCGGGGGAGGTCCTGGTGCCGGCGTACCCGCCCGCCTTTTCGGAGGAGCGGAAGAAGGCCATCCTGAAGGACCGCGTGGAGAGCTTCTGGGACGCCCGCGTGCGCGGTGACTTCAGCGGCACGTACGGCTATTTCGACCCGGCGTTCCGCGCCGCGAATCCACCGGAGGCTTTCGACAAGTTCCAGGGCAATCTGCGCTTCCACACCTTCGCGCTCGACAAGCTGGACATCCAGGAAAACATCGCCCGCGTGACGGTGAAGGCCAATTTCGAGGTGCTGGAAACCGAGGTGCTCGGCCGCAAGTTCAGCCAGCCCCGCACGGACACGGTCATGACCAATGAGTGGGTGTGGGTGTACGACAACTGGTTCATGGTGCACCAGACGGCCCTGGGCAACCGGGCGCTGGAGTACTGAGCCGCTGAATCCCGCCGCCGCCGGCAGGCGGCGCGCCTTCGACGCGGTGGCGTGCCTGTCCGGGCGGCCGCCGCGTTGTCACTTTGGTCTAGGATCGGGCCATCGCCACACCCGGGAGAATGCGCATGGACCTGCCTGCACTGGAACGAATCCGGAAGTTTTCCTTCCCGCTGAATGTGTATGCGTATCTGCTGGCCGAGGCGTCGGGACGGGGCGACGTGTTCCATCTGCACTTTGGCTGGTTCGATGACCCGGACGAGCCCATGGCCGACGCGCAGGCGCGCGCCAGCCGGGAATTGCTGGCCTGGCTGCCCGAGCCGCCGGCGCGGGTGCTGGAAGTGGGCTCGGGCGTGGGCACGACACTGGCGGGGCTGGTGGCGCAGGGGTACGCCGCCCAGGGCATCACGCCCGATGGCGCGCAGGTGGCGTTCATGCGGGAGCGCCATGGCGGGGCGTTTCCCGTGATGCAGGTGCGGTTCGAGGACCTGGCGCCGCCGGCGGAGAAGTTCGACGCCGTCCTGTGCCAGGAAAGCGGGCAGTACATCGCGCAGGACATCCTGCTCGACCAGGTGGCGGCGCAGATGCGGCCGGGCGGGCGCTGGGTGCTGGCCGACGAGTTCCAGTGGGGCGAACCGCAGGAGGGCGAGTGGCTGCACAGCCTGCCGCGGCTCAAGCAGGCGGCCGCCGCGCGGGGGTTCGTCCTGCGTGACGAACGCCATCAGACCCACCGGGCGGCGCCGACGGTGGACCGGATGCTGGAGGCCACGGCCAGGCACCGCGAGGCGATGCGGCGGGCGTTGGGGGTGTCGGACGCGCAGATCGACGCCCTGGACGAGTCCAACCGGAATTACCGCCGAAAATACGCCTCGGGCCAATACGGTTACGCGCAGTTGTGCTTTGGCTTCGACGGCGGGTGAACGGCCGGGGCAGCCGGGTGCCCAAGCGTCTTGAAAATTATAAAGAAAATGGCAACTTCCCAGCGTCTGCAAACAATAGTACGCTATTCATTTGAGAGTATTTTCATGCCGGCCCGGATGCTGCTGCGCGAGCACCGCGCCTTGCTGGGCCTGCTGATGCGGCGCGACATGGTGGCGCGGACCTCGGGCACGCTGCTGGGGGGCGCGTGGATGCTGGTGCAGCCGGCGCTGCAGGTGCTGGGCCTGTGGTTTTTTCTCGACGTGGTGCTCAAGGTCCGCTCGCCCAGCCAGGTGCCGTTCGTCGACTATTTCCTGCTGGGCATGGTGGTCTGGCTGATGATCAACGAAATCCTCCAGCGCAATCTGATGGTGATGGTGGAGTTCGGCCCGCTGTACCAGCGCACGCTGTTTCCGCTGCCGCTGCTGCCGCTGCTGCCGGTGCTGCTGTCCGGCGCGATTTACGGCGCGGTGCTGGTGGCGCTGGCGGCCGTGCTGGCGGGCGCGCGCGGGGCGCTGGCCGCGGCCATGCTCGTGCCGG
>JAEWVY010000008.1 GCA_023396625.1 Pseudomonadota bacterium
CAGGGATACAGGCCGCGCATCTCGCGGGCATGCAGGATGCGGGTGCAGGCCACGATGAAGGTGGCGGTGCGCAGGCTCACCTGCTTGTCCTGGGCCACGCTCCAAATGGCGCCGAAGGCATCTTTCATGATGCGCACGAGGCGGGCGTTGATTTCGTCCTCGCTCCAGAAGAAGCTGGAGAAGTCCTGCACCCATTCGAAATAGCTCACCGTCACGCCCCCGGCGTTGGCGATGACATCGGGCACGACCAGCACTTTCTTGTCGTTCAGGATGTCGTCGGCTTCCGGCGTGGTCGGGCCGTTGGCGCCTTCGATGACCAGCCGCGCGGTGATGCGTCCGGCGTTGGCGGCGGTGATCTGGCCCTCCAGGGCCGCGGGGATCAGGATGTCGCAATCCACGCCCCAGAAGCTGTCGTCGGGCACTGTGTCGGCGCCCGGGAAGCCGGCGACGCTGCCCGTCTGTTTCACGTGGAACAGCAGCGCCGGGACGTCCAGGCCGGCTTCGCGGAAGAGGGTGCCCCCATGGTCCTGCACGGCCACGATCCGGGCGCCAGCTTCGGCAAACAACTTGGCGGCGATGCCGCCGACGTTGCCGAAGCCTTGCACGGCGACGCGCGCGCCCGCGATGTCGAGCCCGATGTGGCGACTGGCTTCCACGCCCACGGTGTACACGCCCCGGCCCGTGGCCTCGCGCCGGCCCAGCGAGCCTCCCAGGTCCACCGGCTTGCCGGTGACCACACCGGTGGCGGTGGAACCCTCGTTCATCGAATAGGTGTCCATCATCCAGGCCATGATTTGCTCGTTGGTGTTGACGTCGGGTGCCGGGATGTCCTTGGTCGGGCCGATGATGATGCCGATCTCGCTGGTGTAGCGACGCGTCAGGCGCTCCAGTTCGCCGAGGGACAGGGTTTTCGGGTTGACGCGGATGCCGCCCTTGGCACCACCGTAGGGCACATTGACGGCGGCGTTCTTGATCGACATCCAGGCGGACAGGGCCATCACTTCCGACAGCGTCACGTCCTGGTGAAAACGCACGCCGCCCTTGCCGGGGCCGCGCGAGGTGTTGTGCTGCACACGATAGCCCTCGAAATGCGCCACGGAGCCGTCGTCAAGATGAATTGGCACATCCACGATCAGGGCGCGCTTGGGCCGCTTGAGTGTCTCGACCCAGCGTGCCAGGTGGCCGAGGTAGGGCGTGACCCGGTCCACCTGCTGCAGGTAGATGCCCCAGGGACCGAGCTTGTCGGCCTGGAGGTAGGAGGGCAAGGCATGGGCCGGGATGGCGGTGACCGGCGTGGGGGCGTGTGTCATGGACTTTCCTGTGGAGTGTCGAAGCCCCCGAGCTTAGGCCGGCGCGGCGCATCCGTCCAAGGCCGGATGGCTGTGGGATCATGCAAAAACAGCATGACCCTGGACGGGTTCCAGGCGAGCCACCGCCGGGGAGTTGCCGCCGAAAAGCCGGCCCGCCGCTAAAATCAGCCCCTCCGGCCCGCGCGGCCCCGGCGCCAACCGCGCGCCCCTGTCTGGGAATTTCATGCTCTACCCTGAAGAATTTGACGTGATCGTGGTCGGTGGCGGCCACGCCGGAACCGAGGCCGCCTTGGCCGCGGCGCGCATGGGCTGCAGGACCTTGCTGTTGACGCACAACATCGAAACCCTGGGCCAGATGAGCTGCAACCCATCGATCGGTGGCATCGGCAAGGGCCATCTGGTCAAGGAAGTCGATGCCCTGGGCGGCGCCATGGCGCTGGCCACGGACGAGGGCGGCATTCAGTTCCGCATTCTCAACAGCTCCAAGGGGCCGGCCGTGCGCGCCACCCGGGCCCAGGCGGACCGCATCTTGTACAAGGCCGCGATCCGCCGCCGGCTGGAGAACCAGTCCAACCTGTGGCTGTTCCAGCAGGCCGTGGACGACCTGATGGTGCAGGGCGATCGGGTCGTGGGCGCCGTGACCCAGGTGGGTATCCGCTTTCGCGCCCGCGCCGTGGTCCTGACGGCCGGGACCTTTCTGGACGGCAAGATCCACGTGGGCCTGAACAACTATGCGGCGGGCCGTGCCGGCGACCCCCCGGCGGTGAGCCTGAGCGCGCGGCTCAAGGAGCTCAAGCTGCCGCAGGCGCGTCTGAAGACCGGGACGCCGCCGCGCATCGACGGACGCAGCATCGACTTCAGCCGCTGCACCGAACAGCCCGGCGACGGCATGCCCGGTGGCGAGTCGCGAACGATGCCGGTGTTCAGCTTCATGGGACGCGCCGACATGCATCCCCGGCAGATGCCGTGCTGGATCACGCACACCAACGCACGCACCCACGAGATCATTCGCTCCGGCTTTGACCGCAGCCCCATGTTCACGGGCAAGATCGAGGGCGTGGGGCCGCGCTATTGCCCCAGCGTGGAAGACAAGATCAACCGCTTTGCCGACAAGGACGCCCACCAGATCTTCCTGGAGCCGGAAGGGCTGAGCACGAACGAGTTCTACCCGAATGGCATTTCCACCAGCCTGCCCTTTGACATCCAGTACGCGCTGGTGCGCTCCATGAAGGGGCTGGAGAACGCCCATATCCTGCGTCCCGGCTACGCCATCGAGTACGACTATTTCGACCCGCGGCAACTCAAGAGCAGTTTCGAGACCCGTGCCCTGGGGGGGCTGTTCTTTGCCGGGCAGATCAACGGCACCACCGGCTACGAAGAGGCGGCGGCGCAGGGCCTGTTTGCCGGCATCAACGCCGCGCTGCAGTGCCGCGGGCAGGACGCCTGGGTGCCTGGGCGCGACCAGGCCTACCTGGGGGTGTTGGTGGACGACCTCATCACCCAGGGCGTGACCGAGCCCTACCGCATGTTCACCAGCCGCGCCGAGTTCCGGCTGCAATTGCGCGAGGACAACGCCGACATGCGCCTGACCGAAACCGGGCGTCGCCTGGGGCTGGTGGACGATGCCCGGTGGGAGGCGTTCAACCGCAAACGGGATGCTGTTTCACGTGAAACAGAACGCCTGAAGTCGATCTGGGTGAGTCCGCGCAACCTGTCGGCGCAGGAGTCCGAGCGGGTGCTGGGCAAGGCCATCGACCATGAATACAACCTGTTCGATTTGCTGCGTCGGCCGGACGTGCGTTATGCCGATCTCATGTCTTTGGACGGTGGCAGGTACGCATCGACCGATGTTTCACGTGAACCCCTGGGGGACCTGGCGAATCCCGTGATCGAGCAAGTGGAGATCGGCGCCAAGTACGCCGGTTATATCGATCGGCAAAAGGACGAAGTCCGGCGGGCTGCTGGCCATGAAGGGCTCAGGCTTCCGCCCGACCTGGACTACATGCGGGTGACGGCTCTGTCCATCGAAGCCCGACAGAAACTGCAGAAACACCGGCCCGAGACCCTGGGCCAGGCGTCCCGGATCTCGGGCATCACGCCGGCCAGCATTTCCCTGTTGCTGATCCACCTGAAGAAAGGCGGCGTCCGTGGCTTGGGCCGAACGGACGAGGCAGGGCCGTCCACATGAATACGGCGCTCGAACTGGCGCTGAAAAGCGGTGCGGCCGAACTCGGCCTGGCGCTGTCCGATG
>JAEWVY010000011.1 GCA_023396625.1 Pseudomonadota bacterium
TGTGGGAGCACGCCTACTACATCGACTACCGCAACCTGCGCCCCAAATTCGTCGAAACCTTTCTCGACAAGTTGGTGAACTGGTCGTTCGCCGAGGCCAATTTCGCCTAAGTCCGTTGTCTGCGGGAAAAGCCGGCTTTTCACCGGCTTT
The DNA here is from genome assembly GCA_023396625.1 of Pseudomonadota bacterium. Classification (GTDB taxonomy): domain Bacteria; phylum Pseudomonadota; class Gammaproteobacteria; order Burkholderiales; family Burkholderiaceae_C; genus JAEWVY01. The sequence goes on from JAEWVY010000011.1 coordinate 151, forward strand.
TCCCATATTTTTTAGCTGAATTTGCGCTTTCCCAGCGTCAAATATAAGTGTAATGCTATCAAATTAACAGCACTTCCCGCCTCATGCCAAGGGCGCGCAGCGGCTCTCACTTCCTCTCGAAAGGCGCGCCACCGAGCCGGAAGCCGGCCTTGATGTTTTTCTTGCCAAACCAGCCCTGATTCATCTCAAGCACATAACGCACCGGCTTCGAGGAGCAGTGCGACGCTGTGGTCTGCGGCTTCATGTCCGCCAAGTTGACGATGGTGCCATCGTCATCCACGAACGCCGCGGTCAGGGGCAGGCGAGTGTTCTTCATCCAGAAGCATTGGACGCCCGGCTGCTCGAACACGAACAGCATGCCCTCCTTTTGTGGCATCTCATCGCGGAACATCAGGCCCGTCTGGCGCTGTTCCGGGGTCTGGGCCACCTGAGCATCGATCAGATGCATGCCCGCAGAAAGCCGGACCCGCGGCAGGCCGGTTTGTGGCATACCCTCCGCGGCACAGGGACTTCCCCCCCCAGCTAGCAAGGCAAAAACCAGCACAGTCATGGCGCCGCGGCCAGTATGACGAAGGAACGAGACAGGCATGGTTGTGGAAACTCCTTGAAGTGATATCCCCGCGGACCCAAAAAAATGCCCGCACGAAGCGGGCATTTTCCATCACGGCGAAGGACGCCTTATTTCTTTTCCTCAGCCTTGGGCGCGGTAGCCTTCACCTTCTTGGCCTTCTTGGCTTTCTTCGCCTTGGCGGCCTTCTTGGCCACAGGTGCCTTTTCGGCGGCAGGAGCTGCGGGAGCTGCAGCCGCGGCAGGAGCTGCAGCCGTGGCGGGCACCGCAGGGGTCGCGGGCGTTGCGGGAGCGGCCTGGGCAAAGGCCCCTGCGGCAAACAGTCCAGCGATCAGGGCAACGAGAAGCTTGTTCATTTTCGGTTTTCCTTGGAATGAAACGATTTGAAGATCCCCCCAGAGGCTGGAAGGTCCCCAACTAACGGCAACGATCGAGCCCTGGTTGACAGGTTTACGTAAAAAAATCATCGTTAGAATCGTCCCGGGCCATATCCAGCCCAGACCAGCAACTCAGGTCACACACAGTCCACCCCGGAGACTTTCTCTCATGTACCAACACATCAAGGTGCCCGCCGAGGGCCAGAAGATCACCGTCAACGCCGACATGTCGCTCAATGTGCCTGATCAGCCCATCATTCCCTATATCGAGGGGGACGGCACAGGCTTCGACATCACGCCGGTGATGATCAAGGTGGTGGACGCCGCGGTCGCCAAGACCTACGGCGGCAAACGCAAAATCCACTGGATGGAGGTCTACGCCGGCGAAAAGTCGACCAAGATCTATGGCCCGGACGTCTGGCTGCCGGAAGAAACCCTGGCCGCGCTGCGCGAATACGTGGTCTCCATCAAGGGCCCACTGACCACCCCCGTGGGCGGCGGCATCCGTTCGCTGAACGTGGCTTTGCGCCAGGAACTGGACCTGTATGTCTGCCTGCGCCCCATCCAGTACTTCAAGGGCGTCCCGTCACCCGTGAAAGAGCCCGAAAAAACCCACATGGTCATCTTCCGGGAAAATTCCGAGGACATCTACGCGGGCATCGAGTTCGAAGCCCAGTCCCCCAAGGCCAAGAAACTCATCAAGTTCCTGCAGGACGAAATGGGTGTGACCAAGATCCGCTTCCCCGAGACCTCGGGCATCGGCATCAAGCCCGTGTCGATCGAAGGAACCCAGCGCTTGGTGCGCAAGGCGATCCAATACGCCATCGACAATGACAAGCCCAGCGTGACCATCGTGCACAAGGGCAACATCATGAAGTTCACCGAAGGCGGCTTCCGCGACTGGTCCTATGCACTGGCCCAGCAGGAGTTCGGCGCCGAACTCATCGATGGCGGCCCCTGGTGCAAGTTCAAGAACCCGAAAACCGGCAAGGACATCGTCGTCAAGGACGTGATCGCCGACGCCTTCCTGCAACAGATCCTGCTGCGCCCGGCCGAATATTCCGTGGTGGCAACGCTCAACCTGAATGGCGACTATATTTCGGACGCGCTGGCTGCGCAGGTCGGAGGTATCGGTATCGCTCCCGGCGCCAACCTGTCGGATACCGTGGCGTGCTTCGAAGCCACACACGGCACGGCACCGAAATATGCAGGCAAGGACTACGTCAATCCAGGTTCTGAAATCCTTTCTGCGGAGATGATGCTGCGCCACATGGGCTGGATCGAAGCCGCCGACTGCATCATCAGTTCGATGGAGAGATCGATTGCCAGCAAGAAGGTCACCTACGACTTTGCCCGCCTGATGGACGGAGCCACCCAAGTCAGCTGCTCGGGCTTCGGCCAAGTCATGATCGACAACATGTGAATCTAGGCTCCTGGCTCCTGCCAGCGGGTCAACCCCGACCCAGTACCCTGCGGGTGCTGGGTTTTTTTCTGCCCCGCCAAACCCGAAAGTTGCCGCGCTTTGCCCATGCGAGGCCATCATGGCATGGCCTGCCACGAATTGAAGGGCAAGCGACCGGCGACGCCATGTCGGCAAAGGTCAGCGTAGCTTTCGAATACGCTGATTGGCCAGGTTCATGTCAAACGCCGCTGAATCGAATGGGCCGCCGACCCACCTCCAGTCATCCGCATGTTCCGGATTCGATGGGTCGGCCATGGCCTAGCGAAACATGTCGTAGTCTGGCCCCGAAGCGTTCGCGACGGTCCCTGCCACCTAGTGACAACGCTGTTCACCCGATGGCCGCCAATCCGTTAATTTACAACCATTAGAAACCAAAATTCTCTATGACAATCCTGACAATCAGCCTATCTATTGTTGCAAAAATTGGACATTCATTGAAATTTATGCGCTACATTTCACACATGTAGTAACTGGAGATCGAAAGGTCACAATGCGAGACAAACGGAGTCGTTTTATCGAGCTAGGTGAATCAAGGGTCACAAAAGCGACCCAGATGCTACGGCTTATCGGCAATCTGGCGAATTCAAACAACTACGAGTATTCGGCGGAAGACGCTCAAAAGATCTTCACGGCGCTGGACGCCGAGATGAAGCTGTTGAAAGCCAAGTTCCAGACCGCCCTGAGCAAGCGGCCGAAGGACGAATTCAAGCTCGGTTAAGGGGGAGACGAGATGGGATGGTTTTTTCACGCCAGCTGAACGGGAGTGAGATAAAGGAAGAGTGAGAGGCGCGATAAATGGGAAGAACCGGGTTCATCAGGGAAGAAGTGGGTCGGTTCCGCTGCAAATCTATTTCGCCTTGGGAAATATGAGTTGGGTCTATTCTGGCGCCTTTTTGAGGCGGCTCATCCATTCGAGCGGCCAGCAACCCAGTTCGAGATGATGGAGCGGATTTCCCGCTCATCCTCATTGCTGATGCCCAGGAACGGCCGCGCCGGAATGTCGACTGTGTAGGCGCCGCGCGTCACCCAGCGCTCGGTCACCCCTCGTGTGTGTTTCTTGCCAGCGAACAACACGCGCCCGGCCACGCTGCGGTACCGCACTTGCCGTGACTGGGCGTTCTGATCGATGCTCCCGCCAAGTTGGTGAATGGCGGCGTACTTCGTGTTGCTGCCCACCTCCACCTCGGTCGCACCGGTCACCTGGTAATGGATGCCACTGCGCAGGTAGCCGCGCAGGGTGAGGATCTTGCCCTTGGCGTACTTCTTTCGCTGGGCGTAACGGGCTTTCAATGGCGCCCATGGAGTGCCGTCCGGGGCGGTCTGGTTCTGGGTCTTGAAGCGATTTTGCGTGCTGCGCTGCAGATACTCGCCCAGCCGAGGCATGAGGTCCTCGGTGCCGGGCTCTCCCAGGCGGGCCAGCATGGCGCGGGCCTGGGCGTCGTCCACGGTGAGGGTGAGGCGGCTTCCAGTCATGGCGCAAAACTCCTACAATGGGATATCCATCGGACGGGCAGCGGCTGCCACCGCCTCCAATCCCACGTCCGGGCGGGCCAGCGTGTGGCGGTGCGCTGGCCTTTCTGTTGGGCGCATCATTCTTCGCGGCGGTACAGGCGCACGCCCACGCGGGCATGCTCAAGGTAGTCGGTCGACGCGGGCGGGAAGGCCGTCACGCCGCTCCAGCCATCGGCGCCCAGTTCGAACACGGCCAGGCCCGGTGTTCCGCCCTCCTGCCCTTCGATCACGTAGCGCGCCACATAGCGGCGGCGCACCGCGGCGCGGCCCAAGGCGTGCAGCCACTCGACCCGCGCCCAGATTTCGTCGGGCTGCAGAATGGCCTTGGCCAGCAGCGGCAGGTACTGCTCACGCCCGCGCTTGAGGACCTTCCACCTGCCAGCCGCGTCCTGAAACAACTCCTTGCCCACCACCAGGCGCTCGCCGATCACGTCACGCACGACGGCGGGCGCATCCAGTGTCGCGCCGAACTCACCAAGGAACTGAGACACGTAAGCCTCGGGTGTCTGGCCTGCGGGTAGCACCATGTTGGCTGACAACGTGCGTGGCGCCGGCAGTGGATCACTCGGGCGGCGGTTGGGCAGGCCGGGGCCGGTGCTGCTGCTGGGGAGGCCGTCCGACCCGGGGGACTGTTCGGGCGGAATGGCGCTGCGCAGCCTCGCACTGCCCGGTGCGTACTCGAACCCGGGGTCGATGCCTTCGGGCACACGCACCGTACGCGGACCCATGGCGCTGCGCTGGCCGATGGTGCGCTCCACCATTCTGACGGGCGGGGCTTGGTCGGGCCCGGATTTGCCCAGGCGCTGCAGGTCCCGCGGCCACAGGCCGCGCATTTTGCAGTGGCATTTCCAGCCATTTGGCGGGAAGTGGGTCTTCAACCATGGGTCACCGCGGGCGATCACCAGGCCGTCCCAGGCGACGTGCGCTTCGCGCGGGTGCTCCACCCAATCCTGGTGGTCGTACTGCCAATAGGGCGCGGCCTGAAGCTGCTGCCAGCGCCCGGCCGCATAGCTGGTGGAAAGGTTCGTGTCGTAGATGACGCGGCTGCGCCAATTGCGCCCACCGTTGTAGTCCCAGCCGTGCGTGGCCACGATGCGGTCGAAGTCGCGGCGGAAGTCCTCGAGCGTGCTCCCGCCTGCGATGGCCTTCTCCACGGCCGCGCGAAAGTCGGCCACGATCGCGTCGCGGTTGGCACCGGCCACGACGAACGCCCAGTCGTGCTCGCGGGTGTAGATGTCGGTCCAGCCATCGGTGGGCAGGTTGAGCTTGCGCCGGAAAAACTCGGCCTGCTCAGCGAATGGGAGGGAACCGTAGGCGGCGTCAGCCATTGACCCCTGCCGCCTCCTGCAGCACCTCGTACCGGCCCGCCATTTCAGCCACGCGCAGGGCCGCCGCCATCGCGGCGGCGTACTGGTCCAACGTCATACCGGGCAGCAGTGCATCCAGGCCGTCGCGGATCTCGGCCAGCGACTGCGCGCGCTGCACCAGCTCACGCACCTGGTCGATCCAGGCGCCCACGGCGGGGGCCAGATCGTCCACCACGCGGGGCAGCATCTGCACGGGGGGCGGCAGATTGCTGGACGCGCCAACGATCGCCGGGGCGCCCGCCGTGGCGGCCGCCGTGGCCGAGAGCCGCGACGAGCCCGCCGGCATAAGCACCGGCTCATTGCCCTGCGCCACCGGGATGCCCAGCCGCTCATGCACCCAAGCCATGGGCGGGCGCACGCCCATCTCGACCAAGGGCGGCAGCGCGGTGGAGAACGTGGTCAAGTCCTCGCGCTCCTGCGCGTTGAGCCGGAACAAGGGCGCACGCCGCAGCCCATTGGGCGCCAGCCCGTTGAGCGCAGCCACGGCATAGACCAAGTCACGGGTCAGCGTGGCGTTGACCTGGCGCACGTCGCCATCGCGCAAGTCCTTGCGCACTTCGTTGTGCACATTGCCCAGGGCGTTGGTGCTGCTCTTGCCATCGGCGCCGCTGGTGAGGGTGCCGCCCAGGATCACCTTGGACTGATTGCGCTCGCACCAATTGATCATCAGCTCGAACGCGGCCGGATCGCCCGTGGCGGCGTTCTGGAACTCGATCAGCATGCCCTCGGGAATGATGCCCGCCGCGTTGTGCCCCACGGCCGCCAGCGCGCGCAGCAGCGTGGCCTTTTCCTTCTCGCTAGCGCTGGCCGGATATTTGCCGATGCGCAGCGGAATGCCGTAGATCTCCAGAAACTCGGCCAGGTCGCCCACACTGTAGTTCTTGAACAGATAGGTCCACACCAACTGCCGGAACAGCGCCGAGCGCTCCAGGGTGCCGCTCTTGGCCTTGTGCACATGGGTGATCCAGCCAAAGGGCGTGAGCGCATCGCCCTGCACCGGGCCGGCCTCGGTGGCCGCCACGGTATGTGTGCGCAAGCGCAACTCCTGCCGGTAGCCGCGATGCAGAGTGAACCAGGACTGAGGGCGGTGCGTGATCGACTTGGGCACCCACCAGCCTTCCACGCGATGCCACTCGACCTCCAGGCAGGCGTAGCCCTTGCCGATGGCGTCGGTCAGATCGAACACCATGTCCTCGAAATCCGGAATCTCGAGCAACAGCTCGCCCACCTGCGTGGCGGCCTGCTTCTCCGCGGCATCGGCGCCCTCGGGCGGCACCACATTCCAGTCCAGCACGCAGGCGCGGCGCCGCTTGCCCATCTCGGCGGCGATGTGGCCGTCCTTCTCCTCCATGTCCTCGAACAGCTCGAACTGCGCGACCAGGTCGCCCGCCTCGGCCGCGTCCAGGATCTGCGCCAGGCGCGAAGGCGTGAGCCCGCGCGTGGGGTGCGACTGCAGCTCATGCTGCAGATGCGCCAGCCTGGCGGTCTGGGGCTCCCGCAGGTCGGGCATGGTGATGGGTTGGCCGTCCGGGCCGAGAATGCGGAAAGTTGCCATAGGGGGCCTACCAAGAGGCGCGCGGCTCGACCAGGCGCAGATAGTCCTCGCCCTCATCGTTGTCGCGGTCGGACGCGCCGAGGTTGTCGAAGCCGCGCGGAAGCAGCGGCACGGGGGTGAAGTCGATCGGTGCATGGCCGTGGTCGGCCGCGTTGAGAGCCAGAAAGCAGGCCCATGCGCGGTCGGCATGGCCCGCCCCGTCGCTGTCGGCCACGAAGCGAGGCGTTCCGGTGGGGCCGGCGACCTTTTGCAGCTTATGCAGGTCGGCCCGCACTTCGGGGGCGGCAGCGATGCGGATGCGCCGATCTTCGAACGCCGCCTTGCCAGACGTGGCCAGGGCGAGCTTGTTGGCACCGGTGAACAGCACGCCCTCGACCCGGCTCGCGCCGTGGCGGCGCCGGGCCAGGGCTACGGGGGTTTCGCCCATCCCGGTTTGGTCCATGCAGGCGCGCATGACCTTGTAGCGGGAAAACACGTCGGCCAGCACCTCGGGTTGCTGCAGCGGCCCGATAGTGTTGTCTGCGACGACTTCACGTGTCCAATACACGTCTCCCACCTTTTCCAGCACCCACACCACGAACAAATCGCGCCCGCGACCACTGGCGATGTCGACGCCCACGTAGCAGGGGCCGCCCCGATACAGTTCCGGACGTCCAGCCTCGGGGTGATCGCATGCGTCGATGAGGTCGTAATCGAGCCAGGCCGATGCGCCGTCGAGCCATTTCAGTTCAAATTCCTGCGCCCACAAGTCAGGGTCTCCGGCACCGCGGCGAAGCTCATCGATGTCGCGCGGAAGTCCATCAGCAACGGCCTGGTATATGTCGGTCACGTGACGGCTCCAGCCGTCGTCGTGCCCGGTCATCAGCTCGTAGAACTTATTTCCCTTGCCGTTCGGCGTGCTGATGACGCGCAGCTTCAATCCAGGCTTAGAGATCACCGGGAACAGCGCCTTCCAGATCGCCCGGCTGTCTTGGTGGAATGCGAATTCGTCCAGCAGCACATTGGCGCTGAAGCCGCGCGCCGTGTCCGGGTTGGCCGGCAGCGCAGTGATCTTGCTGCCGCCAGGAAGCTCCACCTCGAGCGCCTTGACCCCGGGCGACCATTCGTAGTCGTAGGCCTTGAAGCCAGCCTGCAGGGCGGCCAAATGCAACTTCACGCCCTCGTTCATAGCCTCGCGCGCCTGACGCTCCCCCCTACTCAAAATCACCCAACGGCGGCGCTGGCCCAGCGCCTCAGCCCGCGCGCAGTCCAGGGCCAGCTCCAGCGTGCTAGTGAACGTCTTGCCACACTGCCGCGCAAACATGGCGATCTTGAAGCGCGCATCGTCATTGACCCAGCGGCGCTGGTATCCGTGCAGAGTTCGGCGGGCTGCAGGTCTACATCCCTGGCGATGCTGGCCTCAAGGCTCTGGAGACGTCGCCACACCTGGCGGCCGAATATTCAGCGGCGCTTGGCACGACGCCTCAATCACTTCCAGCACTGACCGCATACGGTGACCAGTGGGGTCATCGGCGGCAAGCACTTGATTCGGCGCTCCAAGCTGTAGCCACGCTCGCCGGAACGCCGCAGCAAACGCCTGCCCATCAGGATGCGTGCGCACCAGTGCCGCCACAGCACACACCAGCACCGGCAGCTCCCCCTCCATTCCTTGAACGGCTTCGCCAAGCGTTGCAACGCTTGCTGCCAGGGACTCGATAGAGCCTTGCGCCATGACACCTCCTGATTTGTCTTGCGACTCTACCGCAAGTTACCACACGTAAAACGCCATGAAACGCACCTCTGCCCCACCGCTGCCACCGCGCGTGCCCTACCCACAGACGACCGAGACCGCCCGCCAGTGGCTGGCGGCCCACGGCGTGGCCGTGACCGAGCTTGCCCGTCAGAACCAGGTGCCGCGCAGCACCCTGGTGGACCTTCTGCGTGGCAAGCAGAAGGGCCGCTACGGCCAGGCGCACCGCGGCGCCATCGTGCTGGGCCTCAAGCCCGAACCCGCAACCAGCCACTGAAAGAACAGCCATGACACCCTCCTTCATTTGCGGCATCGGCCCCCTGGGCTTTGCCATTGGTACACCACAGCCAGAACCGGCCAAAACAGTCACCGAGCGCACCCCCGAAGAGGCCCGCGCCTGGCTCGACTACCAGGGCATCACCATTGCCCAGTGGGCGCGCGAACACGGCATGCACCACAGCCTGGTGCGCGAAGTGCTGGCCGGGCGCAAGAAGTGCCTGCGCGGCATGAGCCACAACATTGCCGTGTTGCTGGGCATGAAGCGCGGCCAGCTCACCACCCGTCCGGCACGGGTGGCGCCTGCGCAGCGGGCAGCGGCGCAGCACGCAAGGGTGCCCGTACTTTGCCCCGCGAAACACGTTTGCGCCACATGCAACGGCGGCATTTGTTTGGACGGTGGCTTTCTCCCCCGCCAAAGGGCCTGCCAATGACCCGCCGCAATTGGAAGCGCTGGCAACCCGCCACCCTGCGCGACGCGCTCAAGGGCTGCAAGGACTTTGCCCTGGAGCGCCACAACCTGAGCGTGGAGCGCATCGCCGAGCGTATGGGCCTGGAGGACCACTGGGCGCTTTACAAGTGGATCGCCAACGGCCGCATGCCCCTGGTGCTGGTGCCCGCCTATGAGCACGCCTGTGGCATCAACCTGGTGGCTCGCTGGATGGCCGCGACCGACGGCAAATTTCTGGTGGACATGCCCCAAGGGCGAAAGGCCCAG
>JAEWVY010000013.1 GCA_023396625.1 Pseudomonadota bacterium
TGAGGCCGCGCGCCCGCCCGCCCGCCTCGCGGGCCGCCTCGAATACCGTGGGGCGCTGGCCCGCCTGCGCTGCCGCCACCGCCGCCGCGAGTCCGGCCCAGCCCGCTCCGATGACGGCGACGCGCATCAGAGCCGGCCCAGGGCCTGCACCTTCCACGCCAGCCACAGCTTGCGCAGGGGCGTGAGGGCGATGCGCTGATGGAGCACCTGGAAGTTCTCGTCCTCGATTTCGCGCAACAGGGTGCGGTAGATGCTGGCCATCATCAGCCCGGGCTTCTGCGCACGGCGGTCGGCCAGCGGCAGCTGCGCCAGCGCTTCGTCGTAGAGCGCCAGGGCGCGGCGCGCCTGAAAGGCCATGAGGGCCGTGAAGCGCGTCGAGGGGGTGCGCTGGAGGATGTCCTGCGCCGTGACGTCGAACTGCCGCAGCTCGGCCATCGGCAGGTAGATGCGGCCGCGCAGCGCGTCCTCGCCGACGTCGCGGATGATGTTGGTGAGCTGGAAGGCCAGTCCCAGGGTGTGGGCATAGGCCGTGGTGGCCGGTTCGCTCTGGCCGAAGATCCGCGCCGAGACTTCTCCGACGATGCCGGCGACAAGGTGGCAGTAGCGCTGCAGGTCGGCATAGTCGAGGTAGCGGGTTTGCGCCAGGTCCATCCGGCAGCCCTCGATGACGGCCTGCAGGTGGCGTTCCTCGATGCCGTATACCGCGCAGTGCGGCTGCAGGGCGCGCAGCGCCGGGTGCGAGGCTTGGCCGGCGAAAGCCCGGCTGACCTCGCCTTGCCACCAGGCGAGCTTGGTGGCCGCCACGCCGAGATCGGCGACCTCGTCCACCACGTCGTCCACCTCGCGGCAAAAGGCATAGAACGCGGTGATGGCGGCGCGGCGCGGCGGCGGCAGGAAGAGAAAGGCGTAGTAGAAGCTGCTGCCCGAGGCAACGGCTTTCTGCTGAACGTAGTCTTCGGGCGTCATGGGGTCGGTCGGTCAGCGCATGAACAGGGCTCGCCAGAGCAGGCGCGGCAGGTCTGCCTTTCCAAGCGTGGGGCGGTATTGCAGGGTCGTGTGATGCTGGGCGCTGATTTTCTCAGCAATCCGCAGGCCGCCCTGGACGACCAGGCGCAGTTCCCACCCCGCCCGGCCCGGAAGCCGCAGGGGCAGTCCGGCACCCGCGCGCAGCATCTCCACCGCTTGCTGGACGTTTTCCGCGATCAATCTCGATGCCTGCGGCGTCTGCACGGTGGAGCGTGGATCGACGCCCAGCGCGGTGCAGCGATCCTGCGGCAGGTAGTAACGGCCACGTGGGATGTCGATGCGCAGGTCCTGCCAGAAATTGACCAGTTGCAGGGCGCTGCAGATGGCATCGCTTTCGGCCAGCGCCCGGGCATCGTTCACGCCGTACAGATGCAGCAGCAGCCGGCCGATGGGGTTGGCCGAGCGACGGCAATAGTCCAGCAGTTCGGCGTGGCTGGCGCAGACCGCGCCGTCCCGTGTCCGGACGACGTCCTGGGTGAACGCGTCGAGCAGGTCGTTCAGCAAGGGCAGCGGCAACCTGTGGCGTGCGATGACCTCCGCCAGCGGCCCGAACACGTCTGGCCAGCGGCCCTGGGCGCGTGCCGCGGCGTCAGGGGCCCGTGCGGCGGCCTGCAGCTCGGCCCGGTAGGCGGACAGATCCGCCAGCCGCTGTTCGGGCGGAGCGTCGCCCTCGTCGGCGATATCGTCGGCAGTGCGCGCGAAGGCATAGAGGGCGGCGATGGCGGGTCGCAGCCGGGGCGGACACAGAAAAGAGGCGACGGGAAAGTTCTCGTAGTGCCTGACCGATGACGGCACCCATTGGCCTGGTGCGGTCTGGGTGGGGGCTGGAGGCGTGGGGGTGTTGACCGGCATGGGACGGGAATGGTGACTTGAGAGCTGCGTCGCGGGGGCCGAGGCCATTGTGTTCCGGGATCCGCCGGGCGAGGCCGTCGCCGCGCATGCATTGTCGCTTGACAGGGATCAGCAATTACCCTAGATTACTAACCAGTCAGTCATTAATATGAATTCGCCATGAAAGCCTTGCCCTCTTTCCATCTGGTCTCCAGCCGTTTTCCCCAGTTTCTGGGCGGGGCGGGCATGGTGTTGCTGCTGGTGGCGTGCTCGAAGCCGGCGCCGGTGGAGGAGCCGGTGCGTTCGGTCAAGGTCATGGTCGTGGGGGATCGCCCCCTGGGGCTCCAGCGGGAATACGCGGGTGAGGTGAGGGCGCGTGTGGAGTCGCGTCTGGGCTTCCGGGTGGCCGGAAAGATCACCCGTCGCGCCGTGGAAGCGGGGCAGCACGTGAAGGCAGGCACGTTGCTGGCCCAACTGGACCCGGCCGATTACCAACTTGCCGCGCAGGCGGCGAGTGCCCAGGTCAACGCAGCCACCATTCAACGCGACCTGGCCGCGGCCGACTTGCGGCGGTACCAGGCCCTGCGCGAGCAGAATTTCATCAGCGGCGCCGAGCTCGAACGCCGGGAGGCCTCGCTGCGCGCAGCCCAGGCGACGCTGGAGCAGGCTCAGGCGCAGCAGGCGGGGCAGGGCAACCAGGCGGGTTACACCCGGCTGCTGGCGGATGCGTCGGGTGTGGTGACCGCGGTGGAGGCCGAGGCGGGGCAGGTGGTGGCCGCGGGCGCGCCAGTGCTGCGTCTGGCGCACGACGGGGCGCGTGACGTGGTGTTCGCCGTACCGGAAGATCAACTTGCGAGCGTGCCGGTGGGGCGCGGCGTGGTGGTGCGTGCCTGGGCCGGCGGGACGCCCCTGGAGGGGCAAGTGCGCGAGGTGGCGGCCAGTGCCGACCCGGTGACGCGGACCTACGCGGTGAAGGTGGCGCTGGCGGGCCCCGAGGTGCCGGCGTTGGGGGCCACGGCCTATGTCACGCTGCCGACACCTGTCCAGGGCCCGGGGGCTGTGGCGGCGATCAAGTTGCCGACCAGTGCCTTGCGGCAGGAGGGCCAGGGTTCGGCGGTCTGGGTGCTTGACCCGGCCAGCATGACGGTGCGCTCCCAGGCGGTGCAGGTGGCCACCGTGGATGGCAATGAGGCGGTGATCGCCGCCGGGCTGCGTCAGGGCATGCAGGTCGTGACGGCCGGCGTGCATGTGCTCGCGCCGGGCCAGAAAGTGATGATTTATCAAGAAAAATACGCAAAACCCAGTGTCGATAGGGCGAGTAGCGCTGTAAAAACAGGACCTCGGATGGCTGCGGCCACGGCGGGACTCGCTGCCCAGATCGCTTCCGCCGCATCGGCCCGGTGAGGTGCGCATGAAACACGCTCACCCCGAAAAGGCGTTCAACATTTCGCGCTGGGCGCTGGAGCACGACGCGCTCACGCGCTTTCTGATGGTCGTGCTCTTGCTGCTGGGCATTGCCGCCTACTTTCAGCTGGGCCAGGACGAGGACCCGCCTTTCACTTTCCGCGCGATGGTGGTGCGTGCCTACTGGCCTGGCGCCACCGCCCGGCAGATGGCGGATCAGGTGAGTTCGCCGTTGGAGAAAACGCTCCAGGAGGCTCCATACGCCGACAAGATCCGCAGCTATTCCAAACCCGGAGAGTCGCTGATCATTTTCCAGATCAAGGACAACTCGCGTCCGGCCGACGTTCCCAATGTGTGGCGCACCGTGCGCAACAAGATCGGCGACATGCGGGGGCGCCTGCCGCAGGGGGTCGTCGGTCCGTTCTTCAACGACGAATTCGGTGACGTGTATGGCGTGATCTATGTGCTCGAGGCCGACGGCTTCAGCCCTGCCGAAGTCAAGGTTTTCGCGGACGATGTCCGCCAGCAATTGCTGCGCGTGAACGACGTGGCCAAGGTCGAACTGTTCGGGGTGCAGGACGAAAAGGTCTATGTTGAAATTTCGCAGAAGCGACTGGCCGAACTCGGCCTGGACCTCAACACGGTGCTGGCGCAGTTGTCGCAGCAGAACGCGGTGGAGTCCGCGGGGGCGGTGCAGACGCCGCTGGACGTGGTGCAGGTGCGTGTGGCCGGCGCCTTCAACGCGGTGGAAGATCTCAAGGCCATGCCGATCCGCGGCAGCGGCTATGGCAGCGGGGGAAGCGCCGCCACGGCGCAACTGCGTCTTTCGGACATCGCCGAGGTCCGGCGTGGCTATGTCGACCCGCCCGTGATCAAGGTTCGCCACGACGGCAAGGAGGGCGTCGCGCTGGGGGTCTCGATGGCCAAGGGCGGCGACATCATCCGGCTGGGCAAGGCCTTGGGAGCCGCCACGGCACGGATCGAGAAGACCCTGCCCGCCGGAGTCCGGCTGGTGCAGATCCAGGACCAGCCAAAATCCGTGGCGGGTTCGGTCAACGAGTTCGTGAAGACGCTGATCGAGGCCGTGGTCATCGTGCTCGGCGTGAGCTTTCTTTCGCTGGGCCTGCACCGGCGAGCCGGCGACCACCCGTTGTGGCGGCGATGGACACTGGATATCCGGCCGGGCCTGGTGGTCGGCATCACCATTCCGCTGGTGCTGGCGATGACCTTCCTGGTCATGCAGTATTTCGACATCGGGCTGCACAAGATCTCGCTGGGCTCGCTGATCGTCGCGCTGGGTCTGTTGGTGGACGACGCCATCATCGCGGTGGAGATGATGGTGCGCAAGATGGAGGAGGGCTACGACAAGGTGCGCGCCGCCACGTTTGCCTACGAGCTGACCGCCATGCCGATGCTCACCGGCACGCTGATCACGGCGACGGGTTTCCTGCCCATCGGGTTGGCCAAGTCGATGACGGGCGAATACACCTTCGCGATTTTCGCGGTGACGGTGATTGCGCTCGTGCTGTCGTGGATCGTCTCGGTGTATTTCGTGCCGTACCTGGGCACGCTGCTGCTGCGGCCACCGCCTCACGTGAACGCCGCAGCGCAGAAAGACCCCTTGGCCGACGGGCCGCATGAGCTGTTTGACGGCCCGTTCTATCAGCGCTTTCGCGCCATGGTGGGCTGGTGCGTGGCGCACCGCTGGACCACCATCGGGGCGACGGTGCTGCTGTTCGCGCTGGGCATCGTCGGCATGGGCAAGGTGCAGCAACAGTTCTTTCCCGATTCGAGCCGGCCCGAGATCATCGCGGACTTCTGGTTTCCCGAGGGGACCTCTTTTGCCGCCAACGAAGAGGTCATGCGCCGTGTCGAAAAACGTTTGCTGGCCGAGCCGGGTGTGGAACACGTTAGCCCCAGTATCATTTACAGGATGCCGCGTTTTTACCTGCCGTTGGACCAGATTTTTCCGCAGACGAACGTGTCGCAGCTGATCGTGCAGCCGGTGGACCTGCGCACGCGCGAGGCGCTGCGCCTGTCGCTGCCTGCGGTCTTCGCGCGCGAGTTTCCGGAGGCGCGCGCGCGTGTCAAGCTGCTGCCCAACGGGCCGCCCGTGCCTTATCCCGTGCAGTTCCGTGTCGTGGGCCCCGACCCGAGCCTGCTGCGGCAGCGCGCCGACGAAGTCCGGGCCGTGCTGCGCCAGAGTCCGAATCTGCGCGGTGTCAACGACAACTGGAACGAGGCCATCAAGGTGCTTCGCCTCGAGGTCGATCAGGCGCGCGCGCGCTCGCTCGGTGTGAGCAGCCAGTCCATCGCGCAGGCCTCGCGCACACTGCTGGCGGGCGCCACCGTCGGGCAGTTCCGCGAGGGTGACAAGCTCATCGATATCGTGCTTCGGCAGCCATTGGACGAGCGCGACGCCATTTCTGCCATGGGCAACGCCTACCTGCCGACCGCGTCGGGCAAGGCCATTCCGCTCACGCAGATTGCCCAGCCGGTGTTCACCTGGGAACCCGGCGTGCTCTGGCGTGAGAATGGTGACTACGCGGTCACGGTGCAGGGAGATACCGTTGAAGGGCTGCAGGGCGCCACGGTGACGAACGAATTGCTGCCGGCACTGCGCGAACTGGAGCGACGCTGGGCCGCCGCGGGTCCTGGCGGTTATCGCATCGACGTGGCAGGTGCGGTGGAGGAGAGCGCCAAGGGCTCGGATTCCATCGCCGCGGGCTTGCCGGCCATGCTGTTCATCACGTTCACGCTGCTGATGCTGCAGTTGCACAGCTTCAGCCGTGCCATGCTGGTGTTCCTGACCGGGCCGCTGGGCATCGCGGGGGTGGCGGCGGCGCTGCTGGCGCTCAACCGGCCGTTTGGCTTCGTGGCGCTGCTGGGGGTGATCGCGCTCATGGGCATGATCCAGCGCAACTCGGTGATCCTGATCGACCAGATCGAAAAAGACCGCGCGCGCGGCGTGCCGGCCTGGGACGCGATCGTGGAGTCCGCCGTTCGACGCCTGCGCCCCATCGTGCTGACTGCGGCGGCGGCGGTGCTGGCGATGATTCCGCTGTCGCGTTCGGTGTTCTGGGGGCCGATGGCCGTGGCCATCATGGGGGGGCTCGTCGTGGCCACGGCACTGACCCTGCTCGCCTTGCCGGCGATGTACGCGGCTTGGTTCCGTGTGCGGCGCGAATCCGGAGCCGATGGCATTCCCGGTTAAAATTAAAGGTTGACCGATTTCATCAGGGCCGGCCGAGCGCGGCTGCCCGTTTTGTCTGGACCCGCGCGGGTGGCGAAATTGGTAGACGCACCAGGTTTAGGTCCTGACGCCAGCAATGGTGTGGGGGTTCGAGTCCCCCCCCGCGCACCACTAACACGAGAGAAAGCACATGGCTGTGACCGTAGAAACCCTTGAGAAGCTGGAACGCAAGATGACGTTGACGCTGCCCGTCGACGTGATTCAGTCCGAAGTGCAGGCGCGGCTCAAGAAGCTGGCCCGGACAGTGAAGATGGACGGTTTTCGCCCCGGCAAGGTGCCGATGAACGTTGTCGCGCAGCGTTATGGGTATTCCGTGCAGTACGAGGTCATGAACGACAAGGTGGGGGAGGCATTTGCCAGCGCCGCGAACGAGGCCAAGCTGCGCGTGGCGGGGCAGCCCAACATCACCGAGAAGGCGGAGTCACCCGAGGGCGAACTGGCTTTTGACGCGGTGTTCGAGGTGTATCCTGAAGTCAAGATCGGTGACTTGACCGTGGCTGAGGTCGAGAAACTGAGCGCCGACGTGTCGGACGCGGCCATTGACCGGACCATTGACATTCTGCGCAAGCAGCGGCGCACCTTTGCACAGCGCGCGCACGACGCGGCCGCGCAGGACGGCGACCGTGTCACGGTGGACTTCGAAGGCAAGATCGACGGCGAGCCCTTCCAGGGTGGCCGCGCCGAGGATTTCCAACTCCTCGTGGGCGAAGGACAGATGCTCAAGGAGTTCGAGGACGCCGTGCGTGGCATGAAGGCGGGCGAAAGCAAGACCTTCCCTCTGGCATTTCCGGCCGACTACCATGGCAAGGACGTGGCGGGCAAGACGGCGGATTTCCTCGTGACGGTCAAGAAGATCGAAGCGGCCCATTTGCCCGAGGTCAACCCTGCATTTGCGAAGTCGCTGGGTATCGAGGATGGCACCGTGGAAAGCCTGCGCGCCGATATTCGCAAGAACCTCGAACGTGAGGTCAGGTTCCGCCTGCTTGCCCGCAACAAGCAGGCTGTGATGGATCTCCTCGTGGCCCATGCCGAACTCGATCTGCCCAAGGCGAGCGTGCAGGCGGAGGTGAACCGCCTTGCCGAAGGCGCCCGGGCCGAACTCAAGCAGCGTGGCATCAAGGACGCGGACAAGGCACCCATTCCTGACGACCTGTTCAAGCCGCAGGCCGAACGCCGTGTGCGCCTGGGTCTCGTGGTGACTGAACTCGTCCGCGCCAATGAACTCCACGCCAAGCCCGAGCAGATCAAGGCGCACATCGAGGAGCTGGCTGGCAGCTACGAGAAACCCGACGAGGTGGTGCGCTGGTACTACGGCGACAACCGCCGGCTGGCCGAGGTCGAGGCCGTGGTCATTGAGAACAACGTGACCGAGTTCGTGCTTTCGAAGGTCAAGATCAACGAAAAGACCATCTCGTTCGACGAATTGATGGGTCAGCAGGGATGATGAAAGGCCGGGGTCCGGCCTGATTTGCTCGTGGGGCTTGTGGCGGCGGACTTGCGGTCCGTTTCCCAGGCCCCATGTTGCTTGTGGCGGTCGCCTTTTCGGTACAGTATTTTCATTTGCAGGAGAAAACATGAGCGCACTGGATATTCAAGGGCTGGGCATGATTCCGATGGTGATCGAGCAGTCGGGTCGCGGCGAGCGGTCGTATGACATCTACTCGCGGCTGCTGAAGGAGCGGGTGATCTTTCTGGTCGGTCCTGTCAACGACCAAACCGCGAATCTGGTGGTGGCGCAGCTGCTGTTCCTAGAAAGTGAGAATCCTGAAAAGGACATTTCGTTCTATATCAACTCACCCGGAGGTTCGGTGTCGGCGGGCATGGCGATTTATGACACGATGAATTTCATCAAGCCGGATGTGTCCACGCTGTGCACCGGGTTTGCCGCCAGCATGGGGGCATTCCTGTTGGCGGCCGGAGCCAAGGGCAAGCGCTTTTCACTGCCAAACTCGCGCATCATGATTCACCAGCCTTCCGGTGGTGCGCAGGGTCAGGCGACCGAGATCGAGATCTCGGCACGGGAAATCCTGAAGACGCGTCAGCAGCTCAACAAGATCCTTGCCGAGCGAACGGGTCAGCCGCTGGAGCGCATTGAGCGTGACACCGAGCGCGACTATTACCTCGATCCGGAGGAGGCGCGCGAGTACGGGCTGGTCGATCAGGTCATCTCCAAGCGGGCCTGACGGCATACATGGCAACACGCGCCCGAGGCGCGACCGGTCTTCCGGCCGCGCCTCGGGCGCGTGTTGCATTTCGTTATCATTGAACATCTGCGTCACAAGGCACCTTCGACATGGCCGAGAAAAAAGGCACTTCGACCGAGAAAATCCTCTATTGCTCTTTCTGTGGCAAGAGTCAGCACGAGGTGAAGAAGCTGATTGCGGGGCCATCGGTGTTCATATGCGACGAGTGCATTGAGCTGTGCAATGAAATCATCCGCGACGAGCTTCCATCCGTGGTCGCCGCGGACGCGGCGCGCGGCGATCTGCCCACGCCGGCGGAAATCAAAATCAATCTGGACAACTACGTGATTGGCCAGGAAAAGGCCAAGCGCACGCTGGCAGTTGCGGTTTACAACCATTACAAGCGTCTGCGGCACAAGGAAAAGGCGAAAAAGGACGACGTTGAACTGGCCAAAAGCAATATCCTGCTGATTGGCCCCACCGGCTCGGGCAAGACACTGTTGGCACAGACGCTGGCCCGGATGCTCGATGTGCCTTTCGTCATGGCGGACGCCACGACGCTGACCGAAGCCGGCTATGTGGGGGAGGATGTCGAAAACATCGTCTCCAAGCTGCTCCAAAGCTGCAATTACGACGTGGAACGCGCGCAGCGGGGCATCGTCTACATCGACGAAATCGACAAGATCTCGCGCAAGTCGGACAACCCGTCGATCACGCGCGACGTTTCGGGGGAAGGTGTGCAGCAGGCGCTGCTCAAGCTGATCGAAGGCACCATGGCCAGCGTGCCTCCCCAAGGGGGCCGCAAACACCCGAATCAGGATTTTCTGCAAGTGGACACGACCAACATCCTGTTCATCTGCGGCGGGGCGTTTGCCGGCCTGGAAAAGGTCATCGAAAATCGCACGGAAGCCTCTGGCATCGGTTTTGGCGCGGCGGTCAAGAGCAAGAAGCAGCGCTCGTTGACCGATGTGTTCAACGAAATCGAGCCGGAGGATCTGATCAAGTTCGGCCTGATTCCGGAACTCGTCGGACGCATGCCGGTGATTGCCGCGCTGGCTGAACTGACCGAAGATGCGCTGGTGCAGATTCTTGTCGAACCGAAGAACGCGCTGGTCAAGCAATTTGGAAAGCTCCTGGCCATGGAGGGCGTCGACCTCGAGATTCGGCCCTCGGCGCTGACAGCCATTGCCAAGAAGGCGATTGCGCGCAAGACCGGCGCCCGTGGCCTGCGCTCCATTCTGGAGCAGGCGCTGATCGATACCATGTTTGAGTTGCCCAACACCTCGAACGTGGAGAAGGTGGTGGTGGATGAGTCCACCATCGACGAAAGCAAGCCGCCGCTGCTGGTCTATCGGGAATCTGCCAAGCAGGCGTGAAGTCCCGATGCCCGGGCGCCACCTTTCGATGGGTGGGCGAGAAATGCCTTGAAATCGCGCCGGGCAGGGCCATCTTCAACGGATAACTCAAGGGGGAACCCATGTCTGGACATACACCGCTGCCTGCCGCTCCGCTGACCCTGCCACTGCTGCCGTTGCGCGATGTGGTGGTGTTTCCGAACATGGTGATCCCATTGTTCGTGGGAAGGCCCAAGAGCATCAAGGCACTCGAAGCAGCCATGGAGGCCGAGCGCCGCATCATGCTGGTGGCGCAGAAGACGGCGGCCAAGGATGAGCCCGCGGTGACCGACATGTTCGAGGTGGGCTGTGTGTCCACCATTCTGCAAATGCTCAAGCTCCCGGACGGCACGGTGAAGGTATTGGTCGAGGGGCAGCAGCGTGCCACGGTCAGTCAGATCGACGACGGCGAATCGCATTTCACGGCGACGGTGATGCCACTGGCGCTTGGCGACGACAGTTCCGCAGCCAGTGAAATCGAGGCCCTGCGCCGGGCGGTCATGCAGCAGTTCGACCAGTATGTCAAATTGAACAAAAAAATCCCGCCAGAGATCCTGACATCCATTTCGAGCATCGATGATCCCGGGAGGCTTGCGGACACGATCGCGGCGCATCTGCCGCTCAAGCTCGAAAACAAGCAACTGGTGCTCGATTTGGCCGATGTCCGGGCGCGGCTGGAAAACCTGTTCGAGCAACTCGAGCGAGAGGTTGAAATCCTCAATGTGGACAAGAAAATCCGGGGGCGTGTGAAGCGCCAGATGGAGAAAAATCAGCGCGACTTCTATCTCAACGAGCAGGTCAAAGCCATCCAGAAGGAACTGGGCGAGGGGGAGGAAGGCGCGGACATCGAGGAAATCGAGAAGAAGATCAAGGCGGCAAAAATGCCAGCCGAGGCAAGAAAGAAGGCTGAAGGGGAGCTCAAAAAACTCAAGCTCATGTCACCCATGTCGGCGGAAGCCACGGTGGTGCGCAATTACATTGATACCTTGGTGGGCTTGCCATGGAGCAAGAAGACAAAGATCAAGCATGATCTGGCCTACGCCGAAACCGTTTTGAACGAGGACCACTATGGTCTGGACAAGGTGAAAGATCGCATCCTCGAATACCTCGCGGTCCAGCAGCGCGTGGACAAGGTCAAGGCGCCCATCTTGTGCCTGGTGGGTCCACCCGGTGTGGGAAAGACCTCGCTGGGTCAATCGGTGGCGAAGGCGACCGGCCGGAAATACGTACGCATGGCGCTGGGTGGCATGCGCGATGAAGCGGAGATCCGCGGGCACCGGCGCACCTACATCGGGGCCATGCCGGGCAAGGTGCTGCAGAGTCTGGCCAAGGTCGAAACCCGCAATCCATTGTTTCTGCTCGACGAGATCGACAAACTCGGGACTGACTTCCGCGGCGACCCCTCCAGTGCCTTGCTGGAGGTGCTGGATCCGGAGCAGAACCACACCTTCGCTGATCACTACGTCGAGGTGGATTTCGATTTGTCCGATGTGATGTTCGTGGCGACATCGAACTCCATGAACATTCCACCGGCCCTGCTCGATCGCATGGAGGTCATTCGCCTGTCGGGATACACCGAGGACGAGAAGACCAGCATCGCCATCAAGTATCTGCTTCCCAAGCAGATGAAGAACAACGGGGTCAAAAACGAAGAACTGTCTGTTTCCGAGGCGGCCATTCGCGACATCGTGCGTTATTACACCCGTGAAGCGGGGGTGCGTTCGCTGGAGCGCGAGTTGTCCAAGATTTGCCGCAAGGTCGTGAAGGCCTTGCAGCTGAAGAAAATGGCGACGCCGGTGCATGTGTCGGCGGACAATCTCAATGAGTTTTTGGGTGTTCGCAAGTTTTCCTATGGCCGCGCGGAAAACCAGAATCAGGTCGGCCAGGTGGTTGGTCTTGCCTGGACCGAGGTGGGCGGAGATTTGCTGACCATCGAGGCGGCGACGATGCCAGGCAAGGGGGTCATCACGCGAACCGGCATGCTGGGGGATGTGATGAAAGAATCTGTCGAAGCGGCGCGTACCGTCGTGCGCAGTCGGGCCGGGCAGCTGGGCATCCGGGACGAAATGTTCGAGAAACGCGACATCCATATCCACGTGCCTGATGGCGCGACCCCAAAGGATGGGCCGAGTGCGGGCGCGGCGATGACCACCGCGTTTGTTTCTGCGCTCACGGGCATTCCTGTTCGCGGGGATGTGGCCATGACGGGCGAGATCACCCTGCGAGGCGAGGTCACGGCGATTGGCGGACTGAAGGAGAAGCTGCTGGCTGCCCTGCGTGGGGGCATCAAGACGGTCCTGATCCCCGATGAAAATCTGAAGGATCTTCAGGAGATCCCGCAGAATGTCAAGGAGGGCCTTGAGATCATTGCGGTGAAATGGATCGACCAGGTGTTTGACGTCGCTTTGGAAAGAAAGCCGCAACCCCTGACCGAGGAGGATGTGAC
>JAEWVY010000020.1 GCA_023396625.1 Pseudomonadota bacterium
CGGGTGGCCCGCGCGGCTTTGCGCGCCGCCCGTTCGGCGTCGGCCTGGCGCCCCGACTCGAGCCAACCCAGGTAGTCCTGCGGCATTTCCAGCGAGATCCGGCCCAGGGTGGCGGCACGAAATTCGCCGATCACGATCTCGGCCGCTTTCTGAAGATTCACGCGACCACGGCCCTGCAGGGCGCCTCGTTGCCGGCCAATTTCAGCGAGCAGGTCTTCGTCGGCCATCGCGGCCACCACGCCCGCGTCGCCCAGCCTGAAGCGCGAGGCCAGCAAGGCGGGGTAGTCGCGCCTGAGCACGGCCAGCAATTCCAGCGCCACGACCTCGTCATCGTAGGCGTTGCGCCCGATCGCGCCACTGGCGGCAAGGTGGTAACCACTTTGCGGCACGATGATGCGCGGCCAGAGCATGCCCGGCGTGTCGTAGAGGTAAAAATCGTCGGCGAGCACGACGCGCTGCTCCAGCCTGGTGATGCCCGCCTCGTCACCGGTCCGGGCGATGCGCCGGCCCGCCAGGGTGTTGATGAGGGTCGATTTGCCCACGTTGGGAATGCCGCAGACCAGCACCCGCATCGGCTTGGCCAGTCCACCGCGACCCGGTGCCAGTGCGCGGCAGGCGGCGATCAGTTCACGGGCCGGCGCGGCCATGCCGGCATCGAGCGCGATGGCCCGGGTCTCCGGCAGGCCGTTGTAGTAGGCCAGCCATGCGGCCGTGCGGACGGGATCGGCCAGGTCCTGTTTGTTGAGCACCTTGAGTGTGGGCCGGCCCGCGATGAGTTGCGCCAGCAACGGGTTGGCGCTGGAGCCGGGCAGGCGCGCGTCGAGCAATTCGATCACGACGTCGACGTCCTTGATGCGCTCGGCAATGGCTTTTTGCGTCAGGCGCATGTGGCCGGGAAACCATTGGATGGCCATCGGAGGGCTTTCGTGTCGTGCGGGAAAGAATCGGAGAACCCGCATTGTGCCCGCCGAACGAACCGGCGCGCCCGGCCCATGGACCATGGGCGGGGTGGAATTCAAGCCGCCACGGCGTGCGAGACCTTGTCGCGCGAGGGCAACTTGGGCGGCATGCCTGATGCCGGCTGCTCCGTGGCCCGCGCCTTCTGACGCAGGGTTTCGAGCGCATGCGTCACCACACCCGATGCGTCGACCGGCCGCAACAAGGCCTGTGTCAGCAGGCGCTCGAGACTGCGCCGGGTCATGGAGTGCGGACGCCCCCCATGGCTCACGAACATGAACAAGGTGCCGTTGGTGCTCGACCACACCAGTTGCGCGCGCCGCCAGCGACGCCGCGCGTACAGATCCACCCAGTGGCCGATCCGCAAGCCGGCCAGGACCCGTTCGACGGCCTCCCTGTCGACCTCTCCCGCCCCCGCTGCCTGCGCCCCCTCCGGGGCGGGGTCCGCAGCCAGTCGGCCCTGGGGCAGCGGCTCGCTCAGGGGCGCCTGGCCCGACGAAATACCTTCGCCCGCTGGCGGCACTTCCTCCAGGCCCGCACGGTCCTGCTCCTCGGGAGCCAGCCAGGGCTGCGCCGGCGCCCTGGGCGTGCGTTGCTCGGCGGTCGCCGGCTGCAGATCCGCGGCCAGCGGTGCCAGGCCCGACGCCTGCGCGTCGCGTCCCGATTTCAGACGCCGCAGCTTCAGCACCGGTTCGTGTAGCCGCAGCAGGACGTCGAAGAAAGCCCGCCGCTCTGACTCCGGCAGTCCGATGAGTTCCATGCCCGCAGTGATCTTGCGCAGCATGCCGGGAATCATGTCCATGAGCTTGGCCGGTTGGCGCAACGTGAAATCGCGCTTGACACTCCAGACCAGGTCCGACACCAGCGTCCCGAAACCGCGGGGGTCGACACGGCTGGATTCATCGACCAGGCGGGCATGCGCCATCGCCAGCGCCCAGGGGCCAAAGAGAAAATCCAGCACCACGGCTGGCACCTTGTCCAGGTCCGGACGTGAACTCATTTCATAGGCGATCTGATTGGCCAAGTCCTGGCGTTCCTCCGCGAACCGCAGGCTCCGCAGCAACTCACTGCGCCGCGCGTCCTCCTCGCGGTCGGTCTGCGTCCATGCGTTTTCAAGCGCAGCCAGGGCGGTGCTGAAGGGCTGCGCACTGTCGATCTGCTGCCGGTTGAGCGCATTGAAACTCGCCCGGACGGAATCGAAAAATTCCGAAAAACCTGGACTGGCCTCTTCACGGTACTTGAAACTGCGCTGCGCCACACGCTCCATCAGGCGGCGGCCAGGGTGCGTCTCGTCGCCGAAAAAGCGCGAGTCAACCATCGCCAGCCGGGCCAACGAGGGTTCCAGCGCCACGATCGCCTCGCGCACAGGGGCGAGCAGGCGCGGGTCCTGGGCCACCTCGTCGACCAGTCGGCGCACCACCTCGATGCCCAGGACTGACCGACACGCGTGGCCTGCTTCCGCAATTCGGTGCGCACGCGTGCCCGCGCGCCGGACGGCGCGTAATCCCCCCACAACCGCGGATCCAGCGGGCTGCGAACCCCGCTTGCCGAGGCCAGGTCCTGCGCCTCGCCCGCCGCCTGCATGCCCTCCCCCTGGAGAGCGTGCAATTCGGCGTCGATCCCCGCATAGTAGGACGCGCTCAACCGTGCCTGCTCGTCGACACGGCCATGCAAAATGAAATCCTGGTACAGCGCCTGCCCCACATGCGCCTGCAGCGGATCGACCACCAGCCCCCCGCCCCCGGCACCTGGAACCCCGCCATCCACACCGCCACCGCCGAAGCCCCCTGTGGAAGCTGGCGCACCCTTCGCACCTGCGGGGCCGCCATCCTGGCCCGGAGCCCGGGATGCCTCCGCCCCTCCCACCCGCCCGGAAGGCGGGGCCGGCACCACCACATAGCCCACCGCCTGAATGCCGGCGTCGAGCAGCATCGCCACAAGCCCCTCGTAGATTTGCCGCAACTCCCGTCCAAGGGGCACCGCAAGATACCTGAGCCATAGATTGCGGGTGGTGTCCCCCACCTGCGTGGACGCGATCAGGTCGTACAGCACCCTGGCATAGATTTCCGGTCTGAGTGGATTGCGCTCCGGCCGGACACTGGAAAAGTTCTGAACCGCGCTCATCAGCGCGTCGAAATCAGCCATGACGGGGTCCACCTGCAGGCGCAATTGCTGGGTCAAACGCGCGAAGGCGATGTCTTTCAGCACCTGGGCATCGTCCATCAATGACAGCCCTTCGTCCTCCCAGGGACCCGCTTCCGGTGAACTCGCCACCGGGAAATGGGCCCGTGGCGCCGATTCCGCACTCGTGGTGGGCCCCGTTTCGCGGGCAGCTTCCAGACTGGTGGTTTCCAGGGCAGCCGCAAACCGGTTGGCCCAGGTCTCCCGTTGCGAAAACAGGCCATTCCATGCCAATAGCAGGCCGTCGCGTTCGATGAGGTTCTGCGAGGCGCGTTCCGCTGCCTGCATCGCCTCGACCGCTTCTTCGAGGCAAACCGACAACGCGCGCCGCGACAGGGTGGCGGCCTCTTGAACGCAGTTTCGCAGGGTGGAAAGGGACGCGGCCATGGAGCGGGTGGATAACTCTGGAAGTCTAGCGCCGCAGCCGGGCGGCGCCCCACATGAAACCGTTACAAACTGCGTCAGGCGGGTCTCGTCCCCGGTCGGGAATGCACGAGTCGCCACAGCGACGTCAGCTCGGCGGCCCGCGCCGCATGGAGTGGATCTTTTGCGTCGGTGGTCTTGGGGTGCCGCGGACGAATGTCGATCCGGTCGAGCACCCGCATGCCGGCCAGATCGATCCAGTCCAGCAACTGGTCGCGGCGACGCAGGCCCAGGT
>JAEWVY010000188.1 GCA_023396625.1 Pseudomonadota bacterium
GCGACACCAGCCTGACCGTCAGCGGCACGCTGACAGGCGCGCTGGGCGCGGGCGAGAAAGCGCAGATCAGCATCGACGGCGGAGTCAGCTGGACCGACCTGACGGTGGCCGGCGGAGCCTGGAGCTATGTCGACGGGCGCACGCTCACGGGGGGAACCTATGTGTACAACGTGCGCGTGGTGGACCTGGCCGGCAACGTGGGCTCGACCGACAGCCAGCTGGTGAGCGTCGACACGGCCGGGAATGATGCGCCGACCGTGGTGAATGCCTTGGCCAGCGTTTCCGAGGAAGGCTTGCCTGGCGGCGCGGCCGATACCACGGGGGTGCCGGCCGACACCACCAATCTGGCCACGGTGAACGGCACGATGGTGATCGCCGACGTCGATGGCACGGTGACCGGCCTGGCCGTCAGCGGTCCAGGGGGATTGACGTCCGGCGGGGTGGCGGTGACCTGGAGCGGCAGCTTCGTAGGCGGGACCTACACGTTGACGGGCATGGCGGGTGCCGTCACGGTGGCCACGCTGACGGTGACCACCGCGGGCGCCTACAGCTTCGTGCTCAATCAGCCGCTGGACCACCCGGTGGCCGGCGTCGAGGACGTGCTGGGCCTGGGCTTCGCCATCACGGCGACCGACGATGGGGGTGCGAATGGCTCGGGCACCTTGACCATCAAGGTGGAAGACGACATGCCGGTCGCGGCCGACGCGGCGATCTTCGGCGTGACCGCCGCGCCGATCACCATCACGAATTCGCTGGTCGAGAGCTTTGGCGCCGATGGTGGCCATGTGGCGCAGATCACCATCGACGGCAATACGTATGTCTATGACCCGGTCGCGGACACCGTTGCGGCCAGTGGCAGTTCGGCGCTGGTGGTGAGCCACAGTTTCAACGCGGGGACGAACGAGTTGACCATCGAGACCATCAAGGGCGAGACCCTGGTGGTGAACATGCAGACGGGGGCCTACACCTACACGGCCACTGGGGTGCCGGTGATTCCTTCCGAAGCCAATGTGGCGCCGCAGGTCTTCCTGGCGGACACGGGCGGTCTGCTGGGCATCGCGGGGGCCAATGTGCTGGGGTTGATCGACATCAGCAAGCAGCAGGCGTTTGCCGCGGTGGATGCCAACAACAACATCAGCAAGGTCGAGATCGTTTACGACCCGTTGCTGGGGCTGGGCAGACAGCTTGACGCGGCATCCGCGCTGGCCACCGAACTTGGCCTGCAGTTCAGCGTCGTCAACGAGACCCTGCTGGGCCTGATCACCAAGTCCACGTTGACAGTGGAGGCCATCGGTGGTGGCGCCATCGACACGCTCAAGCTCAACGAATTCCTGGGCACGGTGTTTATTGCCGGGGGCGCCGTCAGCCTGGACCTGTTGAACACCGTCAGCATCACCGCCACCGACACGGGCGGGCTGACGGCCAGCGCGTCGGCGTCCAACCTGCTGGCTCTCAACCTTCTCGGGGCCACGCCACCGCCGGTGATCATGCAGGGCACTTCGGGCGATGACGCCGGGGCGGGCAGCCTGACTGGCGATGGCGATGACAACCGCATCTACGGCTACGCCGGCAACGACACACTGGCCGGCAATGCCGGCAACGATATCCTGCGCGGTGGCGTGGGGGCGGACAGCCTGGATGGCGGTGCGGGCAACGACGTGGTGATGGGCGGGGCAGGTGCCGACACCTTGGTCGGCGGCACCGGAAACGATCTGTTCCGGTGGGAAAAAGGCGACCAGGGCACCGCAGGCGCACCGGTCGTCGACACGGTCAACGACTTCGTGTTTCAGCCAGTGTCTGGCGGCGGCGACATCATCGACCTGCGCAACCTGCTCCAGGGCGAAGGCGCCATCGGCAGCCATCCAGGCAATCTGAGCAATTACCTGCATTTCGAGGTGGTGGGAGGCAACACCGTGCTGTCCATCAGCTCGACCGGGGGCTTTCTCGGTGGGTACAACGCCGGCGCGGTCGATCAGCAGATCGTCTTCAACGGCGTTGATCTTGTGGGAAGCCTCACGACCGATGAGGCGGTGATTGCCTATCTGCTGAGCCACGGCAACCTGATGGTCGATCCTGCCACGGCGGACACCAATCTGCTGGCTGGCACCACGACGGTCAATGCCGTGGTCGTCGACAACGACGGCGACGCGGCAACCACTTCGGCCAGCTTCGACAGCTCCGGGGCCACGCCGCCGACCGTCGACCCGAACAACGTCGCCCCGGTGGTGCAGGCCAATACCACGGCGCTGCTCGGCATCGTCAGCGCGGATGCGCTGAACATCCTCGGCCTGGACCAGCAGGATCTGGTGGCCGCGGATGCCAACGGTAACCTGAAGTCGGTGGTCGTGGCCTACCAGCCGCTGCTGAGCGTCAATCTTTCGCCGCTGCAACTGGCGGCGTCCAGCCAACTGGCGGACGAGTTGGGCCTGAAGATCACCGTGGTGAACGACCTGGGCCTGCTGGGGCTGGTGGCGCCATCTTCGGTGCTGACCATCACCGCGCTGGATGGTGGCGCGATCGACAATCTGGCAGTCAATGAGCTGTTGGCCACGGTGCATTTCGACGATGCATTCAACCTGCTTGGCGTCGACGTGCGGCTGGCCGTGCTGGATGCGACGACGATCACCGCGACCGACAGCGCGGGGCTGACCGCCAGTGCGTCGCTGGGTGCCCTGCTGAACGCCAACGCGCTCAACACCTTGCAGGGCAGCGCCACCCTTATCGAGGGGGGCGCGGGGAACGATACCCTCACTGGCGGTGCCGAGAACGAACGGCTGTATGGCCATGACGGTGACGATGTCATCGCCGGCAACGGCGGCGATGACCTGATTCGTGGTGGCGCCGGCAACGACAGCCTCGATGGCGGGGACGGCCATGACCTGCTGATCGACGGCAATGGCGCCGACACGATCAACAGCGGCGCTGGAAACGACCTGATCCTGATCGCCGGCACGGGGTGGTCCTCGATCGACGGGGGTGCCGGCGTGGACATCCTGCGGCTTGACAGCGGCACGGGCCTGTTGATGAACCTGGATGGCAGCGACGGCCTTGCCAACCTGGAGCGCATCGACCTGGGGATCGGCAACGCCGGCCACAGTCTCACCCTGACCGAGGCGGGCGTGCTGGATGCCACGGATATCAATCACGTTCTCCAGATCACGGGCGACGCCAGCGACACTGTCACGATGAACGGGGCGACGTTCGTCGCGCAGACAGTGGTCGATGGCATCACTTTCGACCAGTACACCTTCGGGACAGCGACCGTGCTGGTCGAAGACCCGGTGATGGTGGTGGTGTGACCCGGTCCGTGAGGCCTGCACGACATCTCTCCTCACTGGAACGCGGGCTGGGTCCGAGTCTGTGCGGCCTCGCGCTGGTCGCGGGGATGGGCGCAGGGGTGTCGGAGGTGCATGCGCAAGCGTCCCGGTCTGTGGCGCCCCTGCCCTCATTGCGCGTGGGCGCCACGGCGCGCGCCCCGCAGCCTGGCGTGCGGCCAGGCACGCTGGTGACGCTGCGTCTGGAGCGTAAGGCGCCGGGCGCGGGTGCCCTGGCCGGGTTGGGCATGCAGCGGGCTGTGGAACTGGCTGTGCAAAGCCAGCCCAGCATCCGGGCTGCGCTGGCGAGCCTGGCCCAGCAGGCGAGCGGGGTGGAGGTGGCCCGCGCGGGGTATCGGCCCCAGGTTCGCGCGGGGCTGGCGGCAGGTCGCCAGGCGGAAGGGCATACCGGGCAGCAGGGGATCATCACCGCCTCGCAGATGCTCTACGATTTTGGCAAGGTGGACGGCGCGGTGGCGCAGGCCGATGCCGCGCGCCTGCAGCAGCGCGCGCAGGTGCTGCTGCAGATCGACGATCTGGCGCTGGATACCGCGGTCACGTTGCTGGAGGCCCATCGTGAGCAGGTGTTGGCTTCGCAGACCGAGGCGCTGGTGGCCGCGCTGCGGGACATTGTGTCCCTCACGGAACTGCGGGCAGCAGCGGGGGCCACCTCGCAGGCCGATCCCATCACGGCCCGCGCACGGCTGGAAGCGGCGCAGGCCAACCTGTTGAATCATCGCTCGCTGCTGCGTCAACACCGCAGCAAGTTGCAGAACCTGATCAGTCGTCCGTTGCCGGAGCGGCTCCTGCTCCCGACGGGTGAGACGTTCCAGGGCTGGAGTCAGGCGCCCGCCCCCGAACTGGCCTCGCTGCCTGCCATGCAAGTGGCGCTGGCCGAGCTGGAGCTCAGCCGGGCGGTCCTGGCGCGCACGCAGGCGCTGCAAAAACCCACCATCACGCTGGATGCGGGCTTGAGCAAGCCCTTGAGCGGGCTGGCCAACAGTTCACGCGGCGTGGAGCACAGCCTGATGGTCAACCTCTCCAGCAATCTGTATCAGGGCGGCGCGGAGTCGGCGCAGGTCGAATCCGCGGTCCAGGGCACGCTGGCGGCGGAGGCCAAGGTGGCCAGCAAGCAGCTCGAGGTCCAGGAGCGCTGGCGCCAGCTGGCGGAGGAAGCCAGCGGACTGCGTGAGCGGGTGCAGGTACTGACATCGCGGCAGGCCAAGCTGCAGGAAACACGCGCGCTTTATCGGGAGCAATACCTGTCGCTGGGTTCGCGCTCGGTGCTCGATCTGCTCAACACGGAGCAGGAAATTTTCCAGGCCATGGCGGATCAGCGCAATGCTCAGCACGATTTGTGGCGCACCCAGCTGCATGC
>JAEWVY010000248.1 GCA_023396625.1 Pseudomonadota bacterium
TTCAATTGGTCACTCCTTCCACCAAGCGTCAACGCTCACCTCGTTTTGTCTGGTGGACTCACGCCTGCAAACGTGACCGATGGCATCCTGCAACTGCGGTCGCGGGGTCGGTCACTGGCCGTTGACGTCAGTTCCGGCGTGGAAGCCACCTGCCCCGATGGAAAGCCCCTCAAGGGCGTCAAGGACCCCCAAAAGATCCGTGATTTCGTGGCGGCCGTGCACGCCGCCGACGCCCTGATTCACCCCTTGCCGGCCCCGCGTTAACCCTTCGTGGCAGCGGGGCCACAGCCCGGAGCCATCAATGTCCACTTACCAGCAACCCGATTCGTCGGGCCATTTCGGCCGTTACGGCGGCAGTTTCGCCAGCGAAACACTGACGCACGCACTTGGCGAACTGCGTGCGGCCTACACCCAGTGCCGCAACGACCCGGAATTCCTCGCCGAATTCCGCTATGAACTCGCCCATTTCGTGGGACGCCCCTCCCCCGTCTACCACGCCGCGCGCATGAGCCGTGAACAAGGCGGCGCACAGATTTTCCTCAAGCGCGAGGATCTCAACCACACCGGGGCGCACAAGATCAACAACACCATCGGCCAGGCCATGCTGGCGCGCCGCATGGGCAAGACGCGCATCATCGCCGAGACGGGCGCGGGCCAGCACGGTGTCGCCACCGCCACCATCTGCGCGCGCTACGGCCTCGAATGCGTGGTCTACATGGGCTCGGAGGACGTCAAACGCCAGAGCCCCAACGTCTACCGCATGCACCTGCTCGGCGCCACGGTGGTGCCGGTGGAATCTGGCAGCAAGACGCTGAAAGACGCCCTGAACGAAGCCATGCGCGACTGGGTGGCGAACGTGGACGACACCTTCTACATCATCGGCACTGTCGCCGGCCCGCACCCCTACCCCACGATGGTCCGCGACTTCCAGAGCGTGATCGGCGAGGAATGCCTGACGCAAATGCCGGAAATGCTCCGGGCACAGCGCTGCACGGCGGAGCAACCCGATGCCGTGGTCGCCTGCGTCGGCGGAGGCAGCAACGCCATGGGCATTTTCCATCCCTACATCCCGTATGGAAACACCCGCCTGATCGGCGTGGAGGCCGCCGGCGAAGGGCTCGACAGCGGCCGGCACGCGGCATCGCTGCAGCGGGGCAGCGCCGGTGTGCTGCACGGCAACCGCACCTACGTGCTGCAGGACGACAACGGCCAGATCATCGAAACCCACAGCATCAGCGCCGGGCTCGACTACCCTGGTGTGGGCCCCGAGCACGCCTACCTGAAAGACATCGGCCGCGCCGAATACGTGGGCGTCACCGACAGCGAAGCCCTGGCCGCCTTCCACTACCTGTGCCGCACCGAAGGCATCATTCCGGCGCTGGAGTCGAGCCACGCCATCGCCCATGCCATGAAGCTGGCCAAGACCCTGCGGCCCGATCAGTCGATCCTGGTGAACCTTTCGGGACGCGGCGACAAGGACATCGGCACCGTGGCCGACCTGAGCCAGGCCGCCTTCTTCTGCCGCCCCAGTTGCAAGGGTCAAGCCGTCAAGGGCAGCGAACAGCTCGCGAGGGTCGCATCATGAGCCGCATCGAAGCCACCTTTTCTGCGCTCAAGGCGCAGCAACGCAAGGCGTTGATTCCCTACGTCACGGCCGGCTTCCCGTTTGCCGACATCACCCCCGAGCTGATGCACGGCATGGTCGCCGCGGGCGCGGACGTGATCGAGCTGGGCGTGCCCTTTTCCGACCCCAGCGCGGACGGCCCCGTGATCCAGAAAGCCGGCGACGCAGCCCTGGGCCTGGGCGTCGGCATGACCCAGGTGCTGGACATGGTGCGCCGCTTCCGCGCCGGTGACGCCACCACCCCCGTGGTGCTGATGGGCTACGCCAACCCCGTGGAGCGCTACGACCAGAAGCACGGCCCCGACGTCTTCGTCCGCGACGCCTCGGCCGCCGGCGTGGACGGCGTGCTGGTCGTGGACTACCCGCCCGAGGAATGCGTGGAATTCGCCGCCAAGCTGCGCGCCCACCAGATGGACCTGATCTTCCTGCTCGCCCCCACCAGCACCGAGCAGCGCATGCAGGAGGTGGCTCAGGTGGCCAGCGGCTATGTCTACTACGTCTCGCTCAAGGGCGTGACCGGCTCCGGCGCGCTGGACACCTCGGCGGTGGAGGCCATGTTGCCGCGCATCCGCGAGCACGTGCACCTGCCGGTGGGCGTGGGTTTTGGCATCCGCGACGCGGCCACGGCCCAGGCCATTGGCCGGGTGGCGGACGCGGTGGTCATCGGCAGCCGCCTCATCCAGCTGATCGAGCCACAACCCCGCGACAAGGTGGTGGACACGGCGGCGCAATTCCTGCGGACGATCCGCGCCGCGCTGGACGCATAATTCCACCCGTCGACACTTTTCGTGACAAACTGTTCATCGACCCGGAGAACCCCATGAGCTGGCTGGAAAAACTGCTGCCCCCGAAAATCCAGAAATCGGAAAAAACCGATCGCCGCAGCATCCCGGAAGGGCTCTGGACCAAATGCCCCAGCTGCGACACGGTGCTCTACCGCACCGATCTGGAGCAGAACCAGAACGTCTGCCCGAACTGCGGCCACCACCACCGCATCGGGGCCCGGGCACGGCTGAACACCTTCCTCGACAACGAAGGGCGTTACGAAATCGGCCAGGAAGTGCTGCCCATGGACGCCCTCAAATTCAAGGACAGCCGAAAGTACCCGGAACGGCTGAAGGAAGCCATGGAGGCCACCGGCGAGACCGATGCCCTGGTCGTCATGGGCGGCGCGGTGCATGGCATCAGCGTGGTGGCCGCATGCTTTGAATTCGACTTCATGGGGGGCAGCATGGGCTCCGTCGTCGGCGAGCGCTTCACCCGCGGGGTGGACACGGCCATCGAGCAGAAAGTGCCCTTCGTGTGTTTCACCGCCACCGGTGGTGCGCGCATGCAGGAGGGCCTGCTCTCGCTTATGCAGATGGCCAAGACCAATGCCGCGCTGACCCGCCTGGCGAAAAAGCGGCTGCCCTACATCAGCGTCCTGACCGACCCGACCATGGGGGGCGTCAGTGCGGGCTTCGCCTTCCTGGGCGACGTGGTGATCGCCGAACCGAAGGCCCTGATCGGCTTTGCCGGCCCGCGGGTGATCGAATCGACCGTCCGCGTCACGCTGCCCGAGGGTTTCCAGCGGGCGGAATTCCTGTTGCAAAAAGGCGCCATCGACCTGATTTGCGACCGCCGGGAACTGCGCAAGACCATCGCC
>JAEWVY010000028.1 GCA_023396625.1 Pseudomonadota bacterium
CCCCAGGTGGCGCCAGCCCGGGCGCCGGCGGCACCCTCCTCGCCCCCGAGCCCCCCTGGTCCCGCGCTCTCGGAAGCCGACAGCGCCTGTCTGACGCTGGCGCGCCGCCTGCCCCAGGTGAATCGCGCCCTGTGCCTTGAGTCGGCGCTGAAGCTGAGCCCTGCGCGCTCGGTCCAGGGGCGGCCGATCCTGGTCCGCGACCTGCCCGTCGGCGCCGACGCGTTGCGCGTGCTGGTGGTGGGCGGCATTCATGGCGACGAACTGTCGTCGACTTCCGTGACGCTGCACTGGCTGCGGCTGGCCCGCGAGGATGCCGCGCATCTGGCACGGCCCGTGCACTGGCGCTTCATTCCGGCGCTCAACCCCGACGGCCTGAGCAGCGTGCCGGCGCGACGCGTCAACGCCCGCGGCGTGGACCTGAACCGCAATTTCCCCACGCCCGGCTGGGCGCGCGAGGCGCCACGCTACTGGGAGAAGCGCACCCGCCGTGATCCCCGGCGCTGGCCGGGGCCCAAGCCGCTGTCGGAGCCGGAAAGCCGCTACTTCAACACGGAAATCGAGCAGTTCAAGCCGCACCTGATCGTGAGCCTGCATGCGCCGTTCGGTGTGCTCGACTTCGATGGCCCCACGGTGCCGCCGGAACGCCTGGGCCGGCTGTACCTCGATCAGGTCGGCATCTACCCAGGCAGCCTGGGCAACTATGGCGGCGTGCACAAGGGTGTGCCCGTGGTGACGGTCGAGTTGCCCCACGCGTTGCGCACCCCCAAGGCCGCCGAGGTCCGCCAGATGTGGCTGGACCTGCTGCGCTGGATGGGCGAGCGCGTCAACCAGGGGCTGGGCGGGCCGTGGGCCGTGGAAAATTCAGAGAAAATGCCCGATACCCAGCATCAAATGGCGAGGTAACGCTATATTTTTAGTAGTTCACACGGTGGCGAAACGGCGTCATTGCGCCTCGCCCCGGGCCAGGCGCTCGCTGCGCCAGTAGACGTCGTCGCCGGGTGTGCCGTCGGGGCGGTGGCGATTGAGCACGCGCGCGAGCACGAACATCAGGTCGCTCAGCCGGTTGAGGTACTGGCGCGGCGTGTCTTTCAGCGGCTCCGCCGCGCCCAGTGCCACCACGGCGCGTTCGGCCCGGCGGGCCACGGTGCGGCAGACATGCGCCAGCGCGGCCGCGCGGGTGCCTGCGGGCAGGATGAACTCCTGCAGGCGCGGCAACTGCCCGTTGTAGGTGGCCAGCGCCGCGTCGAGCGCCTGCACCGCCTCGGGTTTGAGCAGCTCGAAGCCGGGAATGCTCAGTTCGCCGCCAAGGTCGAACAGCTGGTGCTGGATGTCCACCAGCCGTTCACGCACGTCGTGCGGCAGGGGTTCGCACAGCAGCACGCCCAGGTTGGAGTTGAGTTCGTCCACGTCGCCCATGGCGTGCACGCGCAGGCTGTCCTTGGACACGCGGGTGTTGTCCCCCAGGCCGGTGGTGCCGTTGTCGCCGGTGCGGGTGGCGATTTGCGTGAGGCGCTTGCCCATGACGGTCTCCTTGACGTGTGCTGCCCCGGATTGTGCGGCACGGCCACGGGCCCCGTGCCCTGAGCTCAAGGCGTTTCGTGCAGGAATTCGTCGATCGCGCCCTGCACCGCGGCGGCACCCGTGCGCTCGGCCTGCAGGAAGTGGCCGGCCCGCGGGACCGTGACCCAGCGCTTGTGCCGGGCGCCGAGCCGGCCATGCAGCAGGGCCGCGTCGGCCGGCGTCGAGGTCTGGTCGTCTGCTCCTCGGATCAGCAGGCAGGGCATCTGAATGCCCTCCGGCGCGTACAGGGGTCGGCCGCTGAAGACCTCGAACAGGTCGTGCAGGGTCCCGTTGGGCACGCGGAAGGCGTCGGGCCGCGGCGACTGCGGATCGGCGGCCAGTTCGTCCCGCATCAGGGCCTCGAGCACGGCCGGATCGCGTCGCTGGTCCTCCTCGCCGGACGGGATTTCCGGGTCCCAGCGGCTGAGCAAGTCCTCCCGGCTGACGAATCGGTAGCCTCCAAGCTTCGGGTTGATGCGGCCGGGCTCACTCGGGTCCGCCAGGGTCTGGAGCCACCCGGCATTGACCGTGGCAAACAGCGGCGCGATCAGGATGAGACGTTCGACTGCGTCGGGCGCACGCAGGGCGTACCGCGCCGCCGTGAGGCTGCCCCAGGAGCCGCCGGCAAGCGCCAGCTGTCTTGTCCCCGTGAGCTTCCGCAGCGCGGCAACGACCCGGTCCAGGTCGGCCAGGGCCTGCTCGCCCGTGCACAGCAGCGGGCAATCCGTCGCCGGTCCCTGCATGGCCGCTGGGCGCGTGGAGCGCGCATAACCCCCCAGGTCGCAGGCGAAACTCCACCAGCCCGCGGCTGCGCAGGCCTCCAGCAGGGAGTAGCCCGGCACGGGAATATCGAACAGCACCGAGGCCACCGTCGCGCCGTGGACGAACAGCACGACGCCGCGCGGCGTGCCCTGCGGCCTGCAGGCGCGCACGTGCAGATCCCCTACCTGGAACTGGCTGCGAGGCAGGTTCATTTCAGCAACTGGGGAACGATGGTGATGATGCCCGGCACCACGGTCATCAGCGCCATGCCGATGACAAACACCCAGGTGATGGGCCAGCTGGCGTCGAACACCTGCTTGAGCGTGATGAGATCGGGCGCCGCCGCGCGCAGG
Source organism: Pseudomonadota bacterium (assembly GCA_023396625.1). Taxonomy (GTDB): domain Bacteria; phylum Pseudomonadota; class Gammaproteobacteria; order Burkholderiales; family Burkholderiaceae_C; genus JAEWVY01. Next base: position 2,676 of record JAEWVY010000028.1, read on the forward strand.
GCGTACATGGTGTAGCCGAATGGCGGCGTCAGCGAGGCCAGCGTCATGTTGATCGAGAACTGGGTCCAGAACCAGATCGGGTCGTACCCCATGGTCGTCACCACCGGCGCGTACAGAGGGATGGCCACCAGCATGAAGGCGAGCTGGTCGATGAACATGCAGATGATGAAGGGCACGATCATCAGCAGCCAGAACATGATCTGCGGGTGGACGTCCAGGTGAGTGACCCAGTTCACCAGATCGGTCGTCGCGCCGGTGAAGGCCAGCAACTGCCCGAACAGGATGGACGCGGCCACGATGATCAGGATCATGGTGCTGATCCGCAAGGCGCTGCCGATGGCCTCGCGCAGCATCCGCAGGTTGAGCTTGCGGTAGTACGCGGCGGTGACGAGGGAGCCCAGCACGCCTGTGGCGGCGGATTCCGAGGGAGTGGCCACGCCCAGCAGCATCAGGCCCATCACCGAGAAAATGATGAACAGAAAGGGCAGCAGGTTCGCCAGTGCCCGCAGCCGCCCTGTCCTCGGGCTGCCGGCGCTGGACGCATCTTCACGCGGTGCCAGACTGGGATCGCGCCACAACATCCAGTACACATAAACGATCGACAGCCCCGCCAGCAGCAGCCCCGGAAGAATACCTGCGACCAGCAGGCCGGAGATGGACACATTGGCCATCGAGCCGATGATGACGGCCATCAGACTCGGCGGAATGATGGGCGCCAGCGAAGCGCCCCCCTGGATCACCGCGGCCGACAGCTGGATGTCGTAGCCGCGCTTGTGCATGACGGGCAGCACGGTCCGGCCCAGCATGGCCCCCACCGCGACGGCCGAGCCGCGCAAGGCGCCAAACACCGTGGACAGCGCGATCGTGAACATGTACAGCCGCCCCCGCATGCGGCCGATCATCCGGTCCACGGAGTCGAACACCACCTCGACAGCGCCGGAGCGAAACAGGATTTCGCCCATCAGCACGAACAGGGGGATGGTGGTCATGTTCAGCGAAGTGAGCGAGTCCACCACGCTGTTGACGAACAGGCCCTCGCCCGCGCCGCCGAAAAAGTACCAGA
>JAEWVY010000294.1 GCA_023396625.1 Pseudomonadota bacterium
GGGCATGGGGGCTAACGCGTTTGCCTTGCCGGGCGGCACCGTCGTGGTCACCGCCGGGCTGGTCCAGCGGGCGGCGCGGGACGGGCTCGACGAAGCGGCCGTGCTGGGGGTGCTGGCCCATGAAGTCGGCCACGTCGTGCATCGTCACACCACGCGCATGGTGGTCGAGCAAGGGGTGTTGAACATTGGTCTGGGGCTGGCCCTGGGTGATGCATCGGTCATCCTGTCCACGGGCAGCTCTCTGCTGACCGGCTTGGCCTATCGCCGCCAGCACGAAGCGGAGGCGGACTGCTTTTCCGTCAGGCTGATGCACGAGGCGGGTCTGCCCATGGCCCCGATGGCGGATCTGCTGCTGGCCATCGACGGGGGCGGTCCCCGCGCTGCGCAGAATCCGCGGACCCGCGAGCCGAGCGCGGCGAGCGGGGCATGGACCTTGCTGCTCAGTACCCATCCGGACACTGGTGAGCGGGCCCGACGACTGCGACAGGCGCAACCTGGCGGCTGCTGATTGCGGCGGCTGCCTGTTTGGCGGGCAACCCGTCGAAGCACGCGCCAGATCAGGCTTCCCGGACTTTCTCGGCACCTGATGCACAAACTTGTCCACAGAAAGTGGGGACGGGCGCCGCGGTGAAGGGCCGGTCGCCAGCGCCATGGTGCGGCGCGACCCCATCGCCGAGTTCAGGCTCCCGGTTCGTCGTGGTCAGGGCATTCCGGTGACCGGGCGGCGTGACGGCGAAACTCGGCGGGGGACTGGCCTTTCCAGTCACGGAAGGCGCGGATGAAGCTCTTCTCGCTCCGGAATCCGACGGCTCCCGCTACCTGCTTGATCGGCCGCGCGGTGCGCAACAGCAGGTCCGTGGCTCGGTCCTGGCGGACCTCGTCCTTCAGGCCCTGTAGCGTGGCGCCTTCTTCCCGGAGCTGTCGGTGCAGGCTGCGGGACGACATATTCAGCAGCGCCGCCAAGGCGTCGGCGCTGCACGGCCCTTGTGTCAGCGTGCCCAACGCCTGGCGCACGCGCTGGACCAGCAGGCGATCGCGACGGTATGGCAGCACCGTGAGCGGCAGCGCGCGTTGCAGCATCTGTCGCAACGCGGCCTCGTCTCGCCGCAGCGGCAGCGCCAGGTAGCGCGCGTCGAAACGGATCGCGGCCGCCTCGGCGGCAAAACGTGAAGGCCCGGGGAACAGCACCGCGTACACGTCATCGTGCGGCGGCGCGGCGAAAGGAAACTGCGCGCCCTGCAGCGGGATGCGCGAATCGATCAGCCAGCAGGCCAGCCCGTGAATGTTGCGTAGCACGGACACCAGGCAGAATTCGCGCAGTTCACCGAGATCGCGGTGCTCGGCGACAAGCAGTTCCGCCTGGCCGCCCGCGGTGGACAGGGTCAGTGTGATGTCCGGTGCGATCAACCTGTGGTGTCGGCACCAGCGCTTGAGCGCCACGCCCAGGTTCGGGGCGCTGATCGAAGCCCGCGCCAGCATGCCATAACTGCCCCAGGGCAAGCGTCGGCTGAACCAGCCGAGGGCCTCGTCATCGAGTTCCTGCATCGCGGCGCCGGAAATGCGTTCCATCTGGGCGGCGGTGATGCGGGCCGTGGACAGACTCAAGGATTGCGGCGCGATTTGTGCCGCGCGAAGAACCTCCGACGGATCTCTTCCGCGCTGCCGGTAGGCCACGACGATGGCCTGCACGAAAGCCATGGGAGTGACCGCCTTGCCCTGGGTCAGGCGGTGGGGTGGAACGGGCGGGTTCGTGGCCGTTGGCATCAGAGCGAAGTTTCCATGAGGGTGGCAGGATTTGCAACCTGAGTGACGGGTAAAAATCCGTTGGCGCGTCTATGCTGCGGGACACGACAATGTCAGGTCGTGTCCCGCTCCCGAGTTCGAACCACGGAAAATCCTATGCCTGTTCTGCAAACCCAGCTCAACGCCCGCTCGGCGGACTTCCAGGCCAATGCCGCCGCCATGCGCGCGCTGGTGGAAGACCTGCGCGCACAGCTCGACAAGGTGGCCCAGGGCGGCGGCGAAACCGCGCGTGCCAGACACACGGCGCGCGGCAAGTTGCTGCCGCGAGAGCGTGTGGACAACCTGCTCGACCCCGGCACCCCGTTCCTGGAACTGGCGCCCCTGGCGGCACTGGCCATGTACCCGGACAAGGACGGCAGCGACAGCGCGCCCGGCGCCGGCCTGATCGCCGGCATTGGCCGCGTCAGCGGCGTGGACTGCATGATCGTGTGCAACGACGCCACCGTCAAAGGCGGCACCTACTACCCGCTCACGGTGAAGAAGCATCTGCGCGCGCAGGAGGTGGCGCAGCAGAACCACCTGCCCTGCATCTATCTGGTGGACTCGGGCGGCGCCAATCTGCCCAATCAGGACGAGGTGTTTCCGGACCGGGATCACTTTGGCCGCATCTTCTACAACCAGGCCAACATGAGTGCGCAGGGCATCGCGCAGATCGCGGTGGTGATGGGCAGTTGCACGGCCGGCGGCGCCTATGTGCCGGCCATGAGCGACGAGACCATCATCGTCAAGAACCAGGGCACCATCTTCCTGGGTGGGCCGCCGCTGGTGAAGGCCGCTACCGGCGAAGTGGTGTCGGTGGAGGACCTGGGCGGTGGCGACGTGCACACGCGCCTGTCCGGCGTGGCCGACCACCTGGCACAGAACGACCTGCACGCCCTGGCCCTGGCGCGCATGGCGGTCGGCAATTTGAACAAAAACAAGCCTGCAATGCCCACCAATCAAGCACCTGTTGCTCCAAAATATGAAGCACAAGAGCTGTATGGCGTGATCCCCACGGACACGCGCAAGCCCTTTGACGTGCGCGAGATCATCGCCCGCATCGTGGACGGCTCGGAGTTCGACGAGTTCAAGTCGCGCTTTGGCACCACGCTGGTGTGCGGCTTTGCCCGCATCGAAGGCATGGCCGTGGGCATCATCGCGAACAACGGCATCCTGTTTTCCGAGTCGGCGCTCAAGGGCACGCACTTCATCGAGCTGTGCTGCCAGCGCCGGGTTCCCTTGGTGTTCCTGCAGAACATCACCGGCTTCATGGTCGGGCGCAAATACGAGAACGAAGGCATCGCGCGCCACGGCGCCAAGATGGTCACGGCCGTGTCCACGGCGCAGGTGCCCAAGTTCACCGTCATCATCGGCGGCAGCTTTGGCGCCGGCAACTACGGCATGTGCGGGCGTGCCTTCGGCCCGCGTTTCCTGTGGATGTGGCCGAACGCGCGCATCAGCGTCATGGGCGGCGAGCAGGCCGCCAGCGTGCTGGCCACGGTCAAGCGCGACGGCATCGAGGCCAAGGGCGGCACCTGGAGCGTGGAAGAAGAGGAAACCTTCAAGGCGCCGCTGCGGCGCCAGTACGAGGAACAGGGCCACCCCTACTACGCCACGGCCCGGCTGTGGGACGACGGCATCATCGACCCCGCCGACACGCGCCGCGTGCTCGCGCTGGGCCTGAGTGCCAGCCAGAACGCCCCCATTCCCGAAACTCGCTTCGGCCTGTTCAGGATGTGAGGCCCGCCATGGACCTGCAAGCCCATTTCCTGCAACTGGCCCGCTACAACCTCTGGGCCACCGATCGTCTGCTCCAGGCGGTGGAGACCCTGTCCGACGCCGACTACCGGCGTGACGTGGGCCTGTTCTTCAAGAGCATTCACGGCACGCTCAATCACCTGCTGGTGGGTGAGCATCTGGTGTGGTTCCGGCGCTTTGCCGAAGGCGTGTCGCCCCAACTGGCGCTGGATACTGAAGCGCAGGCTGATCGGCAGGCGCTGGCGCAGAGCCTGCGCGAAGGCGCGGCGCGCTGGCAGCCCTTGATCGCCACCTGGCCCGACGAGCGATGGGCGCAGCGGCTCGACTACACCACCACCAAGGGTGTCGCCGCATCGCTGCCGTTCGCGGCCACGCTGGCCCATGTGTTCAACCACGGCACGCACCACCGCGGGCAGATCACGGCAGCCCTCACCGCGCTGGGCCAGGCCTGCCCGGTGCTCGACCTCGTCTATTCCCTGCAGGATGCTTCGCAGCCATGAGCCCCAACCTGTCCATCACCCGATCCGGCGCCGTGGCGCGCATCACGCTCACGCGGGCCGAAGTGCGCAACGCCTTCAACGACGAAGTCATCGCCGAACTGACCCAGGCCTTCAGCGACCTGGGTGAGCGTGACGACGTGCGCGCCATCGTGCTGGCGGCCGAGGGCCCGGCTTTTTGCGCCGGGGCCGACCTGAACTGGATGCGCCGCATGGCGGACTACTCGCGCGAGGACAACCTGGCGGACGCGGGCCGGCTGGCGCACATGCTGCGCGTCATCCAGGCCTGTCCCCAGCCCACGGTGGCGTGCATCCAGGGTGATGTGTTTGCCGGGGGCGTGGGCCTGGTGGCCGCGTGCGACATTGCGGTCAGCGTGGACACGGCCGGCTACTGCCTGAGCGAGGTGAAGCTCGGACTCATCCCCGCCACCATCAGTCCCTACGTGATCCGCGCCATGGGCGCGCGCGCCGCGCAGCGCTACTTCCTGAGCGCCGAACGTTTCAGCGCGCACGAGGCGCAGCGCATCGGTCTGGTGCACGAAGTGGTCGGCGCCGATGCGCTGGACGCCAAGGTGCAGGCGCTGGTGACGGCTCTCGTCGGGGCCAGCCCGAATGCCGTGCGCGCCTGCAAGCGCCTGGTGCAGGACGTGGCGGGCCGCCCCATCGACGACGCGCTGGTGGCGCACACCGTGCGCCAGATCGCCGACATCCGCGCCAGCGACGAAGGCCGCGAAGGCGTGCAGGCCTTTTTGCAGAAGCGCAAGCCGTCTTGGCTGGACGCCTGAATTTTTGACCCCACCCGGCTGGGCATTTCATGGAACCGCTCTGGCAAACGCTCGTTCAGTGGTTGCACACGCTGGGCATCCACCTTGGCGCACCGGTGGCATCGCCATCTGGTCCGTGGGTGGACGCGACCGGCAGCCGGATGGATCTGCCCAGTCTCGTGGCCTTGGCGGCGGCCCTGGGTTGGGCCAGTGGCTTTCGGCTGTATGCGGTGGTGTTTCTGGTTGGCGGGGCTGGCCAAATGGGTTGGCTGGCCCTTCCGCCGGGCCTGGCCGTGCTGCAGCACCCGGCCATGCTGTTGATCAGCGGTTTCATGATGGTCGTCGAATTTTTTGCCGACAAGATTCCCGGGGTCGATTCGGTGTGGGACATCGTGCAGAGTGTGATCCGCATCCCTGCGGGGGCCGCGCTCGCGGCGGGCGCCCTGGGGGCCGACGGTGCCACGGCCACGGTCGTCGCGGCGCTCCTGGGAGGGGCGCTGGCTGCCACCAGCCAGGCGGCAAAAACCACCACGCGTGCCGCGATCAATACCTCGCCCGAGCCTTTTTCCAACATGGCGACCAGCCTCGCCGAGGACGGCGCGGTGGTGCTGGTGGTCTGGCTGGCGAGTACGCATCCGGTGATCTTTGGCGTTCTGCTTGGCGTCGCCGTGGTGTTGGCCTGGGTTGTGACGCTCGTGCTGTTCAAATTCCTGCGGGGCGTGTTGCGGCGCGCGTCCGCCTTTCTTTCCGGTTTACAGAAGGCTGTCTGAATGTTCCAAAAAATTCTCATTGCGAATCGCGGTGAAATCGCTTGCCGTGTCGCCGCCACGGCGCGTCGCATGGCGATCCGCACGGTGGCGGTGTATTCCGACGCGGATGCCCGTGCCCGGCATGTGGCCGCATGCGACGAAGCGGTCCACATTGGAGGCAGTGCGCCTGCGGACAGCTACTTGCGCTGGGAACGCATCATCGAGGCGGCGAAGTCCACCGGGGCGCAGGCCATTCATCCGGGTTACGGCTTTCTTAGCGAGAACGAGGCTTTCGCCCAGGCGTGTGCCGACGCCGGGCTGGTATTTATTGGCCCGCCGCCCTCGGCCATCCAGGCGATGGGATTGAAGGCCGAATCTAAGCAGCTCATGGAAAGGGCGGATGTGCCGCTGGTCCCTGGCTACCATGGCAGCGACCAGGATCCGGCGATGCTTCGGCACGAGGCCGATCGCATCGGCTATCCGGTGCTCATCAAGGCCAGCGCCGGCGGTGGCGGTAAGGGAATGCGCGTGGTCGACAAGGCCGACGATTTCGACGCCGCGCTGGCCAGTTGCAAGCGCGAGGCAAGGAACAGTTTCGGTGACGAGGCGGTGCTGGTCGAGAAGTACGTGCAAAGGCCACGTCATATCGAGATCCAGGTGTTCGGCGACGTGCACGGCAATTTCGTTCATCTGTTCGAGCGTGACTGTTCGGTCCAGCGGCGCCATCAGAAGGTGCTGGAAGAGGCGCCCGCACCCGGCCTGACACCGGACATGCGCGAACGCATGGGGCTGGCCGCCGTGGCCGCGGCGCGGGCGGTGAACTATGTGGGTGCGGGCACGGTGGAGTTCATCGTGGAGCAACGCGACGCGGGGGAGATGCATTTCTATTTCATGGAGATGAACACCCGCCTGCAGGTGGAACATCCCGTGACGGAGGCCATCACCGGGCAGGACCTGGTGGAGTGGCAGCTGCGCGTCGCGTGCGGCGAGCCGCTGCCGCTGACGCAGGATCAGCTGCGTATCGACGGCCATGCGATCGAGGCGCGCATCTGCGCCGAGAGTCCGGACAACAATTTCCTGCCCGCCACGGGGACGCTACAGGTCTACCGCAAGCCCGGCAGTACCAGCTTCGAGCGTGGCCCGGTGCGGGTGGACGACGGTGTGCGCGAAGGCGATGTCATCAGTCCGTACTACGACTCCATGGTGGCCAAGCTGATCGTGCATGGCCGCACGCGGCAGGAGGCGATAGCCCGGTTGGACGCGGCGCTGGCGGCCACGCGCATCGTGGGCCTCGCGACCAATGTGCAGTTCCTGCGCCATGTGCTGGCCAGCCGGTCCTTCAGCCAAGCGGACCTGGACACGGCATTGATTTCGCGGGAAGCGGCCGTGTTGTTCAATCAGGAGCGGGTGGGCCGATCCCTGGCCGTGGCGGCGGCGGTGGCGCAGACATTGCTGGAAGAACGGGCACGGGAGGCTACCGATCCATTCAGCCGCCGCGACGGGTTTCGCTCGCATGGGGTCGCGGTGCGCCGCCTCGACTTCAGGTTTCAAGGCGAAACCGTCTCGGCGCAGCTGCGCTACCCCCGCGAGGGAGCCTTGGTTCTGACGGTGGGCGATGTCAGTGGACCGCTCGTTTTTTCCCCTGTGACCGGGGAAGGCATCGATCTTCAGTATGCGGGGCAGCGGCACATGGTGCAAACCTGGCGGAAGGACGACGTGGTCCATGTTTTCTGCGCGCTGGGCGCCACGTGGATCGAGGCGATCGACACGCTGGCGCATGCCGGCGAAGCGGCGATCGAAGGCGGCCGCCTCACGGCCCCCATGCCGGGCAAGGTGGTGTCGTTTGCGGTCCAGGTGGGGGACGAGGTGAAAAAGGGGCAGGCGCTGGCGGTCATGGAAGCGATGAAGATGGAGCACACCATCACGGCGCCCGCCGACGGCAAAGTGGCCGAACTGCTGTACGCGCCCGGGGAACAAGTGGCCGAAGGGGCCGAATTGCTTCGGCTTTTGTGTTGAATGGGCCTTTGGGCCGGCGTCGGGTACGCTCGGACCCATGAATCTCCTTTTCTGCTGCTCCGATACCCAGGCCGAGCCCTGGTTGGCCGGTTTGCGAGCGGCCTTTCCGGGTGAAGGTGTCGAGGTCTGGCGACCGGACGCGCCGCAGGCGGACTATGCGATCGTGTGGGCGCCTCCTCAGCAGTTCCTGGACCAGCAAACCCGCCTCAAGGCGCTCTTCAACATCGGCGCCGGGGTGGATGCATTGCTGAGGCTGCGCCTGCCTCCCGCAGTGAAAATCGTTCGTCTGGATGATGCGGGCATGTCGTTGCAGATGGCCGAGTACGTGTGCCACGCGGTGATCCGGTACTTTCGCGAACTCGATGGATACGAGGCAGACATGCGCGACGGGCGGTGGTCGTTTCGAAAGCCGCGCGAGCGCGCCGATTTTTCCGTGGGTGTGATGGGGCTGGGTGTGCTGGGCGAGCGTGTCGCCAGGACGCTGCGTGTGTTCGACTTTCCGGTGCATGGCTGGAGTCGCCGAGCCAGGGCCCTGGAGGGCATCGACTGCCACGCCGGGGCTGACGGATTTCATCGCTTTCTCGCCTCCTGTCGCGTGCTGGTGAACCTGTTGCCGCTGACACCGGAAACCCAAGACATTCTCGACCGGGACACTTTGGCGCGTTTGAAACCTGGCGGATACCTGATCAATGTCGCGCGTGGCGCGCACCTGGTGGAGGAAGACTTGCTGGCGCTGCTGGACAGTGGCCATCTCGGTGGCGCGACCCTCGACGTGTTCCGCACCGAGCCGCTGCCGGCCGGACACCCCTTCTGGACGCACCCGAAAATTACACTCACACCCCACACCTCGGCGCGTACGCTGCGTGACGAAAGCATCGCCCAGATCGTGCGAAAAATCCAGGCGCTGGAGCGCGGGGAGTCCGTGGCTGGCTTGGTTGACCGGGAGCGAGGCTACTGAAGTCCCTGGTGCCCTGAACTGTTTTCAGCATTCCCATTCAACGAACATCCGGACATATGCCATGAACATTCCATCCTTCGTCAAGCTCGTCGACGTCGGTCCGCGCGACGGCCTGCAGAACGAAAAGCAGCCGGTGCCCGCGGCCGTCAAGATCGAGCTGGTGCAGCGCCTGCAGGACGCGGGCCTCACCGACATCGAGGTCACCAGTTTCGTGAGCCCGAAGTGGGTGCCGCAGATGGCCGACAACGCCGAGGTCATGGCCGGCATCGCGCGCAAGCCGGGCGTGCGCTACTCGGTGCTCACGCCCAACCTCAAGGGCTTCGAGGCGGCGCTGGCGTCCCGTCCCGACGAAATCGTGGTGTTCGGCGCGGCCAGCGAGGCCTTCAGCCAGCGCAACATCAACTGCTCGATCGACGAAAGCATCGAGCGCTTCGCCCCTGTGGTGGACGCAGCCCGGGCCGCGGGCATCCACGTGCGCGGCGCCATCTCCTGCGCTGTGGGATGCCCCTACGAAGGCGAAGTGGCGCCCGAGCGCGTGGCCAAGGTGGCGCGGCTCATGCAGGGCATTGGCGTGCAGCACATCGGCGTGGCCGACACCATCGGCGTGGGTACGCCGCGCAAGGTGCAGCGCGCGCTGGAAGCCGCGTTGCAACACTACGAGCTGAAGGACGTGTCGGGCCACTTTCACGACACCTACGGCCAGGCGCTGGCCAACACGCTTACGGCCCTGCAAATGGGCGTGTGGCAGTTCGACACCTCGGTGGCCGGCCTGGGCGGCTGTCCCTACGCCAAGGGGGCCACCGGCAATGTGGCCACGGAAGACGTGGTGTACCTGCTGCACGGCATGGGCATCGCCACCGGCATCGACCTGGAGCGGCTCATCGACGCCGGACAATTCATCAGCGACTTCCTGCAGCGCCCCACGAACTCCCGCGTGGCCAAGGCCCTGTTGACCAAGCGGGTCGGTTGAGGCGGGGGCGAGCATGGAATTTCAGGTCTGGCTGGCTTTTTTTGCGGCTTCATGGGTCATTGCCGTGTCGCCTGGGTCGGGCGCGGTGCTCTCCATGAGTCATGGCCTGGCCTATGGCGTGCGCGGCGCCAGTGCGACGATTGCCGGATTGGAACTGGGGCTGTCACTGATCCTGCTGGTGGCGGGGCTGGGCGTGGGCGCGCTGTTGCTGGCCTCCGCCACGGCTTTTGCCATCGTCAAAGTGCTTGGCGCGGGCTACCTGATGTGGCTGGGTTGGAAAC
>JAEWVY010000352.1 GCA_023396625.1 Pseudomonadota bacterium
CCACTCGCACCAGCGCGGAATGCCGCCCACAGTCACCATGCCTGGCCCGACCACGATGAACGACAACACGCCGGCGGCGGAGATCTCCGCGCATGGCTTGGCCAACTGAATCACGCACATCGGCGAATCCGCATGCGGCCCGGCCGTGCTGGGCATGGCAGTGGCGTAGAAGCGCAACTCGGCGCTTCCCGCGCCCTGGTCCGCGCGGGCCAGAGTCGCCGCCATCTGCGCCGCCGACAGCGCGCCAGCCACCAGGCTGATCACGGCGCCCCCTTGATGCGTGACACACCCGCCACGGGCCGCAGGTAATTGCTGGCCTGCGGATCGTCCGGATTCCACGGATATTCGGCCAGCGCCACATAGTGGTCCCGCTCAGTGGCCACGCCGGTGAACGCATACTCCCCGGTCACCGGGTCGCTGAACATCTGCCTGGCCAGCGCCTTGTCACGCAGACGCAGCAGACTCACCCGTGCGCGCGTCGGTATATCTGGCGCCCCCTCGGTAGCACCCTTCACCTTCACGACGCCGTCCACCACCCCGGCGCCGCCATGCTCCAGGTCACGCCCCACGAGCGACCCGCCACGCCAGCCCGACTGCACCACCGGCGCCGGGACAGGCGCCGACGCACCGATCACCCCGCGCTCGACGCCGCACGCCAGCGGCCACGCGACCTGTTCGGCGCCAGACAAACCGAAACCCGGGGTATACCCAGCCGGCGGCGCATATGTAAACGGAGTTGCACCGAAGTTCGCTATGTAAGTCGATGCACCACCGCTTGATGCTCCACCACACATGGCCAGAAGTGTTTTCCCGGCCAACCCTGTGAAAGCTGTCCCTTGACTGGTTCCGTTTTTCCAGAATTCGAGCGTTCCGCCATCGAGATCGAGCGCCACGCTGATTGTGTCACCCGTGGTGAAGGCGGCGCCGTACGATGCGCTAACGCTGGACATTAATTTAGTCCCATCGTAGCCGTAGTACGACCAACCGTTCGCGTCATAGCCCGGATACCGGTTGGCCGCTGCGGAAGTTGCAACGCCATAAAGCGCGGTCTGGCCTCCGCCACAGTGAATTTCCCAATACCACTTCCCGGCACTCGCACTGAACGCGGACCGAGCAGGTGCGTACATGTTCCCAGACGCAGTGAGGTTCCCATTGCTCAATACCGCCAGGCTTGTCTCCGGACTCCACGTCGTCGGAGTTATGCCAACCACTGGCGCCATCGCGCCCGGCCCGGCATCGGCGAACATGGTCCATGCCGCAGCGCGCGTCCAGCCTGCCGCGGTGAGGGCCTCCAGCGTGGCCCCGCCCAGGTACAGTGCCAAGTCCGCCCCGGCGCCCGGGCGCACATAGTCCACGGTCACATCGCCCCCCATGTCCCACGCGATGTGGAACCCGGCCGAGCGCACCGCCTCGCCCGCGAAGCGGCACACCGACAGCGCATCGTCATCCGCCAACGCTGCCAGCGTGCCGGCCACCGGCGCGTGGCTGGCCGACAGCGTCGCGCCGGCATCCACCCGCGCGCCAGCGGCATAGAGATGCAGCGCCGACAACTCAAGATCCCCGCCGCCTCGGGGCCGCAGGCCGTTCACGCGCCAGTACCGTGCGCTCGGCATCTCAGCGGGCCCACGGGCCGGTCAGGTCGATGAACACCACGCCGGGCGTGGTGGAGCCAATCGGCGGCGCGACCGAGATCGCCATCAGACTTCGCCCGGACAAATCGTCCGTGCCTGCGACCACCACGCCGGTCGAGAAATAGTTGGCGACCCACGCCGATCGCGCGTGGTACAGGCCCGGGATCGTGCCGCGCACGCCAGCCTCGATCAATTCCACCGGCGTGAGCATCAACCCATTGTTCGCACCGTTGGGCCCGCCGCCCGCCATGGAATAGTTGGCCGTGCCACTGTACGCATCGGCGGCGGAGCCGTTTTGCCCCATCCCCACGCGGCCCACACCGAGCGATCCGCCCAGACCGGTATACGCCCGCGCCATGTAGGCGCCAGCGCGCGCGCTGCGGCCGCTGTAGCCGTTGCAACAGGTCATGATGTTCGACGTGTTGACGGCGCCATCCACATTGCCACACAGCAGCCAGCTCCACGCATCCCCGGACTTGAGACTCGCGATGTCCCCCGCGTACCAGACCGAGTACCTGCCCGCACCGGCCGGGTCCACCGCGACATGCACCCCGCGCTCATCGGCCACCACGATCCACGGCCTGGCCGTCGCGTCGGCAGAGGCCGATTTCGGCCAATACACCCCGCCAGAGACCTGGCTGTCCAGCGGCATGGGCCCTACACCGGTATTGATATCGGTCATCGACTCATAGGCCCGCACGCGCGCGGTGGTACTGGTGCCCGTGTCGTCCACGCGCAGCACGCAGCCCGTGGCCTCCGGAACGGCTGGCTTGAGCGCCGTCAGATTCGCGCCGGAGAACAACTCCTGCCAGCCGGCCGGCGCCACCTTGGCCGCGCCAGGCGTACTGGCCGCGCCGTCCACCGCGGTGGTGGCGAACGAGATGGAGAGGGCAGACGCCGACAGCACGCGAGCCACACCATTGAGCTGCGCCGGCACCGCACCCGAGACGGCCACCATCGTGCCCACACGATACGGATGAGCCGCCGCGAAGGTGGCCGTGGCCACCCCGGCCGCCACGTCGATGGACGTGATGCCGGAGGCCCCGAAACCGTCGACCAGCGCCGCCTTGAGCACGCCCTTGAGCGCGCCGGCCACGCCCGCGAGCTGTGGCGCGCCGATCTGGGATGAAGACAAATTGACGATCATGTGAAACCCTCAGTGGATGAAATCACGGCGCCGGACGGTCGACGTCGAAGCGCGCCTGGAACTCGAACTGAAAGTCCAGCGCCGGCGCCTCGGACGGCTGCACCGCGCGCACCATGGCGAACGGCGCCAACGCCCCCTGCGTATGAACGAACACCGTATTGCCAGGCGCCCAGTTCGCCGCACCCCAGCCGGCCGCCCGCAGCGTGAAATACGGCGCGCCGGAGCGCGGATTGATCGGCGAGAAATCCGCATTCTTGGTCCCGGCGGCGACGAACCCCAGATGCTGCGCCACGCAGCGAAAGGCCTGCCCGTCGGCCTCGAACTTGATCGCGAATCGCTCGGTGATCGCGCCCAGGTTGCTCACCTCGATCGGGTGATCGGCCTCGTTGTAAGTCAACGCCGCCGGCGCGCCGGAGACCACATCCAGCCACTGCTGATCGTCCCAGGTGTACTGATCGAACACCCGGACCACCCGCGCACCCTGATCGCCGCACATCAGCGCCGCCGACACCACCGATCCGACGGGAAACTCATGCGCCACCGGCTTGGACAGCCGCAGCGTGCCGTCCAGCCGCGCCTCACGCACGCGCGCCATGCGGCTGAGCCAGTGCCGCACCGTCACCGGCTGCGCCCAGCCCGTCACGTCATTGATGCTCACGGTGCCCGCGTCCAGATCGGCGTCATAGCCGGTGGTGATCGGCTGGCCCAGACTGTCCAGCAGCAGCACCATCGCCAACCGCTGGCGCGGCAGCGTGATCACGGCGCCGGCTGAATAGGCCGCCGGCGCCAGCGCGTCCTCGTGGTTGATGCAGACATAGCGGCCCGCCGGGAAAATCGGCACCAGGCCGTCCGGCGGCAGCATGGTCGCATCCATGCCGATCACCTGCGCATCCAGCGGCATGTATAGAAACCACACGTAATCCATGCGCAGCGAAGCCGGGTCCACCGGCCACGGCCGGAAAATTTTGCCCGCCTGCACCGTGCCCACCTCGGCCGCGTCGTACCACCACTGCGCTTTCTGCTCCGCCGAAAGCGTCGCGTCGTCCACATAGTCGCCGAACTGCAACTCGCCGTCGCCGAACTGAAAGTCCAGGCGCCCGCGCAGGTGCGCGCCGCCGATGAAGCCATCCGCATCCACGTTCGCGCTGATCGCGCCGCCGTGGGCGTCCGTGATCAACATCGTCCATCCCCCGGGCCCAGGCTGTATCGGAGCCGCGCCGGTCTGGAAAAACACGCTCGACGTCCGCCACGTCGCCTTCGACGTCCACAGCGACAGCAGCGTGAACTCGGTCGGGTCGCCGCTGGCCGACACCACATAGTCGCTCATGCTCGCGATGCCGGTCGTATAGTCCAGGGTCCCGCTGGCGATGCCCGGCGAAGAACCGCTGCGGCCGCGATAGATCGTCCCCTCGAAATCCTCGTAAGTCGTGCCCATCCAGCTGAACATCACCGAGCCCGGCACGATGCGGTCCGTCGTCAGCGGCGCCAGGTCGATCGTCACAGCCGGCGGGGTGAACGTCATGGTCCGCGCTTGCGGCGCGCCGGGCGCCACACGATAACGCGCGCGCAGCGACGACCCCGCCAGCACCTCCTCGCCCACCGACGTCGTGGTGTACTCGCCGCCGCGCATGCTGTTCCCACCGCCGGACCCCCCGCCGTCGGCGATCGCGGACTCGAAGTCCGAGGCCCGCTCGTGATCGGATTTATAGGCCGTGGTCACGCGGTCCTGCGCCACCACCTTGATCTGCACCTGGCGGCTCCCATAGTCCACCGTGCCCAGCGTGCCCAGGAAATTGCCCGCGCCGTCGTCCGTGGCGGTATGCACCACGATCAGCCGGTTGTCGGCCGTCACGCCCGACTCCTGGCTCCAGGTGGCCGAACTGGTGGTGCTCTTCTTCACCGCCACTGGCTGATACACATAGTTCGTCATCGCACAGCTCCCTGCTCTCGCAGCATCGACCCTCAGCCCAGGCTGGCGTTGTACGCCTCTGGCCGCTGCCAGCGCACTGGCGCGGCCGACGCCGGCAACATGCTCGCCGGCGCCGGCGCGTGCGTGTCCGGCACCAGCCGCTGCGTATAGCTCACGTCAGCCGACTTCACGGCCTCGGTCTGAGACAGCGAACCACCCGAGGTATTGCCGACCTGCCGCGCCGTCACCCAGCACAGCTCCAGTGAGCCGGCCACCGGATGCTGCGCCAGCGTGAGGGCCACCATGCCCGCAGCGTCGGGCGCGGGGCCGGCCAACAACTCGGTCTCCAACGGGTCGGTCTGGTAGCTCACCTGCAGCTGCGCGCCGGCATCCGGCATGAACTGGGGGTGCACCAGCACAGACCCGCTGGGGTAGTCCACCGTGCCCGTGCCCGCGCCACTGAATCCGCCCACGCCGTCGTCTGACATGGTCCGCACCACATTCGCGGACGTATAAGTGATCGTGATCGACCCCGGAATCGCACCCGGGAACTCCAGCAAAAATGCGTACTCCGGCGGCCGGATCGCCGCCCCCTGGCCGCCACGGTCCGTGTAGGCCACGCGCGTGCCGTAGTGGATGGTGAGGGTCGAACCGATGTCCGGCAGCGCATCCAGCGTGACATTGCCGCTGCCCAGCGCGTACATCAACGCGCCAGAACCGGCGCCGGTGAAATGCCCGGCGCCATCGTCGGTCAGCGTATAGCGTTGCCCCAGCGAGCGGTAGCTCACCACCACGGTACCGGGCTCGGGCAGCGGCTGCATCACCGGCAGCACATAGGACGTGGACACATTCGACTGGTTGATCTTGATGCGCCTCGTGTGCGGCGTCACCCCCACCTGCACCAGACGCGGCGCGCTGGCAAGCGTCAGCTGGCGCTGCGCGCCGGGCCGCTCGGCCAACACCGATCGAGGATCCTTCCCCGACGGCACGATGCGCGTGAAAATGGACTCCACCCGCACCGTGTCGTCACCCAGCTGCGTCGCCTGCGCCAGGCGCGTGGCGCCATAGAACTTCACCGCGCCGGTGGCCATGGTATCGCGCAGCTTGGACTTGTTGGCCTGGCGAGAAAACGCGATCGACGGTGGAGAGCCTGGGAACGCGAACGCCAGCGGCGCCTCCAGCTCCAGCGTGACGAGCTCCCCCTGGAAGTCCTTCGGCGGCGACACCGTCACGTCCGTGAACACACGCGTCTCGCTGGATACGCGCAGCACGCGCACAGCCTGGCGCCGCTCCGTAGCAAGTCCCTCGTCGTAGACCAGCACATACGTGTGGCCCACCACCGGCAGCGTGGTGCCTGGACGCTGCAGCAGCGTGATGTTGTGCTGGTCCTTGATGTGATCCTCAAGCAGGTACCCGCCCCACTCCGACGCTGCCGTCAGGTACGACGCCACCGCCCGCGCGATCTCGCTGCGCGTGGCGAACGGCTCGCACTCCACCATCGTCACCGACACCGCGTCATCGCTGGGCAGGCGCGTCATCACCAGGTGCATGTCAAGCGCCTTGTCGGCGTCAGCCGTGCGCACATGCGTGAACAGCTGCCGGATCGACACGTCGCCGCCGGCGCGGTCCACCGTCGTCACGTCCGTGAAAATCGCGTTGCTCGCGCCGAACGGTACGACCGCGCCTGTCGGCCCGCCCCCGCCCTCGGGTACGTCGTCCATCACACGGCTCTTGAGAAAAACCACGTCGCTGGCCAAAATGGTCATTTGCTCAGCCCCCTTTAAGACAACAAATCAAACCTCGATGAACGCCAGCACCGGCAGCACGAACGCGTCGGCGCTGTGCTCACCATCCTCCAGCGCCCACGCATCGTCCGCATCCACCGCCGGCCCGTTGCCAGCATGGAACACCACATTGCGCGCCACACCGCGCAGCACCAGCGAGAATGTCTCCCCGAGCAGCTCGGACCAGCTCAGCAGCAGCGAGAAATCCGCGCGCGTGGTCCAGGCCTTCGACGCGCGCCCGTCCAGCGTGATCGGGCGCCCCGCCTGGCGCAGCCGCTCGTGCAGGTGCAGCGACCCGTCTGTGCCGTGCTCCACCTGCACCGCGCGCCGCCAGGCCTTGTGCTCATCGGTCCACAGCAGCCGGCTGGACAGCGTCAGCTGCGCGCCAGTGGACAACCGAGTCAGCGTGATCGCCATCAGGCCATCCTTCGCCGCGCATCGCCGAGCTCGCGCAACACTTGCTCCAGCGTCTGCTGGCTCGCCGCGTCCGCCGTGGCCACGCTTCGCGTGCGCCCGTCGATGGTGATCTGGCTGACATAGGTCGGCGCTACGGCAGCCTGGCCTTGCGTCGCCTGGGCCGGGGCCGGGGCATTCGTTGGCGCGAACACCGCCTGCTCGGCAGCTTTGAGCAACGCCATGGACAGCGTGTCTCCCCCGTACTTCTTCTGGCCGGGGTTGTTCATATAGAGCACATTGCCCTGGGCGTCGGCGAACTCGTTGGCGATTCGCTTGGCCGCCTCTTCGTCTTTGACGCCCGCGTTTTTCAGGAAGTTGAAAATCCCGGTCCGCGTCGTCAAATCTCCGCCCGCGACGAACCGGTTGCCGTCCTTGCCGGTGGAAAACCCGTCCTTGTCCACGCCCGCCCGCTTGCGCTCCAACTCCGCGGCTTTTTCCGTCGCCTGATTCAGGCGCTCCTGCGCGGCGTTCTGCGATTCGAGCGCGGCCGCCGCCTTGCCCGCTGCCGCCGCCGCTTTGTCGCCCGCCCTCTGCGCCGCGTCACCGAACCGGTCCTGAGACTTTGCCGCGCGCTCGGCGCTCTGGCCAAACCCGTCGAGCTGCTGGCGCCCATCCCGCAAGGCTTGAATCTGCCGATCCAGCTCCTCGGTGGCGCGGCCCATGGCCGCCGCCTCCAGACGCTTGGCTTCGGCCACCTTGATGCTCGCCTCGATCTGCGCGCGCTTGACCGGGTTGATCTCCTTCGTCGCGTCCATCTCGGCCAGTTGCGCCTTGGCCACCGCGATCGCGCCGTCGGCCTCCGCACGCATCGCCGCCACCTTGGCCCGCGTGATCTCGATGTCGATCTTCTTCTGCTCTATGGTGGCGTACAGTGCTGTGGCGTAGTCGCCATCGGCGCGGGCCGCGTCGATCATGGACTGGTAGCGCGCGCGCTCGGCGCCCAGCGTCGCCTGCAGCAACTGGGCCGCGGCCTGCTCGGCGATCTGTCGCGCCTTGAGGTTCGTCGTCACGTCCGCCAGCGCGTCCCTGTAAAGCGCGCCGGCTTCCGCCGCCGCCAGGTCGGCCGCTTCCACCTTGTCCATCGTGACCTTGCCAGCGGCCTGCTCTCGCCGCAAGCCGGCGAGCTTCGCGCGCGCCTGCTCATACGCATCGCCAAGCTCCTTGACGCGGCCCGAGTGGTCCTGTTGCGCCTGCGCCTCCACCTCGGCCGCCGACGCGGCGACCTTCGCAGCCCGGGCCTGGGCCAGCGCCTTGTCAGCCACCTCCTGCCGCAGCGCGATGTCTTTCTGCAAATCTTCGAGTTGCTTTTTCTTCTGCTCATCCAGCGGGCCGCTTTGGGTGGCCAGCGCGCGCAGCGCCGCCAGCTCGGCCTTGCGCACTTCCACCTCCGTCAGCCGCGCCTGGGCCAGCGCGGCCGTGGCCTCGGCGTCCGCCTTCGTGGCCTGCACCTTCGCGCGCCGCTGCTCGGCCTCCGTGCCCAGCGCCTGGCTCAGCGACACGATGGCCTTGCCCTCGGCATCGCGCGCGGCCGCGGCCTTTTCCGCCTGGTCCGCCTGCTCCCCTATGGCTGCCAGCACCTTGCCGTAGTCCGAGGCCAATTTCGCCCAGGACGGCGATGCATTGGCCGCCTGCTGCGCGGCTTTTTCCGTCGCGGTGCCGTGGCCTTGCGCCTTGAGCGCTGCCACTTCAGCGGCGTCTCCGACGTTCACGATCGCATCGCGCAACAACGCGTTGTGCTGCGCGGCTTTCAGCAGCTTCTCCCGACCCTGGGCCTCCACGGCCGCGAACTCCTCGCGCACATGCGAAAAGTCCATCGTCGCCACCGCCCCCATCAGGATGCCGATCGTCTTGCCCAGCCCCACCAGCGTGATATCC
Organism: Pseudomonadota bacterium; assembly: GCA_023396625.1. Classification (GTDB taxonomy): domain Bacteria; phylum Pseudomonadota; class Gammaproteobacteria; order Burkholderiales; family Burkholderiaceae_C; genus JAEWVY01. The sequence continues at coordinate 8,803 of JAEWVY010000352.1, forward strand.
AGGCCCACCAGCGCCACCTCGGCCACCTGCGCCGCGGTCTTCAGCGCGTCCAGCCCACCGTCTTCGCCAATGTCGGCCGCCATCTGCACGAAGGCGTTCCTCAGGTTGACGATCTCCTGGCTCAGCGTCCGCGCCTGCGGCGCCGACCCGTAGATGTCACCCAGACCCTTGGCCAGCGCCGGGAACACATCGCTGGCCGTCAACTGCCCGGCCTCGGCCAGCTTGATCAAGTCCTCCACCGTCATGTTCAGGCCATTGGCCGCGGCCTGTAAAGCCCCAGGCAGCGCTTCGCCGAGCTGCCCGCGCAGCTCCTCCATCTGCACGGTGCCCTTGCCCGCCATCTGCGCCAGCGCCAGCAGCGCGTTCTGCGTCTCGGCACTACTCTTGCCGGCCCGGCCCATGGCCGTGGCCACCGCCTCGAACACCGCGCGGGTGGCCTGTGCAGAGCGTGGAGTAGAGGGCCGCCAGCACGACGACGATGGCGACAAACATCGTCAGCACGGCGGCGCCCAGGATCTTGACGAGGCGCTTCATGGCTGCAGCAGCATGCATTTCTGGTGGCGCTCGAGCTGGCGGGTCCACACGCCCCGGCACACCTTGTTGCCCGGCGTCGAGCAATCGAACTCCCACCGCGTAGGGCGGCCCTGCGCGTCGACGCGGCTGACGGTCCAGCCCGGCCCTTCCTGGCGGTCGCTGGTCATCTTTCTGTAGGCCAGCAGCGCATCGCAGGCGCGCTGGTAGCTGCCACCTTGCAGCAGGCGCCGCATGTCGGACCGCAGCCAGGCGCCCGTGCCGTATTGATAGACGAAATCCATGTACAGGTCGTATTCGCCCTGATGCAGCGCCACGCCGGGCAGCGAGCCGCGAAAGATCGCCTCTTCGCGGCTGATGTGCGCCTGCGCCTTGATGAGCGCGCGCACGGGCGTGGTGGTGTCGCCCATCTTGACGGGGGTGCCGTCCTCGTGCACGGTGCTGCCAAAGCCCACAGTGGGCCGGTCACCCTGAGTGGGCACAACGGCCGTGCTGGTGTAATGCTCTTTGACCACCATGCCGATCAGCCCGGCCGCTGACAGCGACATGACCGCGACGATCTGACGGGGGCTCACGCCGCCCCGCATCCCCCTCTTCGAACGCGCTCGTGGCCCACCCCACAAGACCATGGCGAAGGCCAGCGGCACCGAGATGGCGCCCAAGAGGAAAGAGGTGGTGATGCCCATGCCGCGACTATCGAGGTCGAGGCGGAAAAAACTAAGGCCAGCGTGTGCTGGCCTGTTGTGGTGGGAGACGCTTTTTTTAAGCTATCACGGAAATTGGCGCAACGTCAATTCTCGGACGCGCGCTCAAGTCTCGCGATCTCGCGCCATCCGAATGGTCGCGTCGGTGAGGTCTGCCAGCATCAACCACATCTCCTTGAACACGCGAGTGACGATGTACAAGACGGCCCCAATGAT
>JAEWVY010000032.1 GCA_023396625.1 Pseudomonadota bacterium
CTCCAGTGCCAGGGCTTCGTCGGCAAGCCCGTCATCGAATCGGAGTTGCTGGAGGTGCTGGAACAGGCGCTGCAGATCGAGTGGGTGCGGGACAGCACACCGATGTCCCTCGCCAGGGCGACGCCCGCGCCAGCAGACGCGGCGGGATTGCCCGAACCACTGCGCGAGGCGCTCACCCGCCTCGCGCGCCAGGGGCAGGCCCACGCGCTGCGTGAATGCCTTCACAGCGCGCTGCTGGAACACCCTTCCTGTGCCGCGACCCTGCGTCTGCTGCTGGCGCTCGCCGAGCGCTTCGACTTCGAGGCTCTGGTCGGCCATCTGCAGGAACCCTCTCATGAACCCACCCACTGATCCCGGGGCACGCGCCCATACGCCGCGCCATGTCATCCTGGTGGTCGACGACGCCATCGACACCCTGCGCATGCTGTGCGACGCGCTGACTTGCGAAGGCTACACCGTGCTGGCCGCGCGCGACGCGGAAGAGGCCCTGGCACGCATGGACATCGTGATGCCGGACGGCATCCTGTTGGACGCGGTCATGCCCGGCATGGACGGTTTCACGCTGTGCCGCCAGGTCAAGGCCACAGCCCACTGGGCCCACATCCCCGTGGTGTTCATGACCGGTCTTTCCGAAACCGCGCAGATCCTGGAAGGCTTCGCCGCCGGCGGCGTGGACTACGTGGTCAAACCCCTGCGCCTGCCCGAGGTGCTGGTCCGCCTGGCCACCCACGTGCGCAACGCGCGGGTCACCCGCCTCGCGCGCGAAGCGGTCGACATCGCGGGACTGGGCGCGGTGATGCTGGACAGCCAGGGACGGCTGGCCTGGCGCTCCCCGCAGGCCACCCGCTGGTTGGAGCAGGCCTTCGGGCAAGGCATCGACGGGGAAGGGGCGGCCTGGCTGCAGTCGGCCGACACCGACCACGAAATCCGCACGCCGATGCCCGACCACACCGTCCTGATCGCCCGGCACCTGGGCCAGGGCAGCCTGTCCGAGACCATGCTGCTGCTGCGGCGCGCGCCCGCGGATTCCACCACCCAGCGGGCCCCGGACGTGCCGCTGACCCCCCGGGAGACCGAAGTGCTGTCCTGGATCGCCAAGGGGAAGACGAACCGGGACATCGCCGACATCCTGGGCATGAGCCCCCGCACGGTCAACAAGCACCTGGAGCACATCTACGAAAAGCTCGGCGTCGAAACCCGCTCGGCCGCCACCGCCATCGCCGGGCGCCTGCTGGCCGCCGGTCCGGCTGGCACGGCAGGCCCGTGACAGCAGGCGCTACCGCCGGCCCAGGGCGCGCCCCGTCAAAAGGCGTCGTAGCCTGTCTTGAGGATCAGCGCGCCCACCACCACGATGAACACACCGCGCACGAAGCCCGCCCCGTGGCGCAACGCCAGCCGGGTGCCGAGCAGGCTGCCGGCGACATTGGCCAGCGCCATCGCCAACGCGAAATGCCACCAGATGTGCCCCTTGGCGGCAAACAGGGCCAGCGCCGCGAGGTTGGTGGCGGTGTTCACGAGTTTGGCCGAGGCCGAGGCGTTCAGGAAATCGTAGCCCAGCAGACGCACGAACAGAAAGACCAAAAAGCTGCCGGTGCCGGGACCGAAGAAGCCGTCGTAGAACCCGATCACCAGGCCAATGGCGCTGGCCACTTCGACTTCGCGCCGTCCGGCAAAACGCGGCGCATGGGTGCGACCCAGCTCCTTCCTCGCCAGCGTGTAGCACAGCACCAGCACCAACACGAAGGGCAGCAGGCGGCGCAGGAACCCCGGATCGACCACCGTGACCACCCAGGCCCCCGCGAAGGCCCCCACGAAGCCGGCGCCGGCCGCCGGCAGCAGGGCCGCCCAGCGCATGTGCACGCGGCGGCTGTACTGCGCCGTGGCCATGGCCGTGCCCCAGACCGAGGCACTCTTGTTGGTGCCGAACAGCGTGGCGGGATGCGCCGTGGGGAACGTGGCGAACAGCGCAGGCACCAGAATCAGCCCGCCACCGCCCACGATCGAGTCCACCAGGCCAGCCAGCAGCGAGGCCAGCGAGACGATCAACAGTTCCATGCGGGGGATTGTCGCACCCCGGAAACTCCTGCTTTCATAGCGAGCTATGTCCAGTTCATGCTGGGAAATGGCAAGAATGTTCCAAAAACAAAAAGGCGCCGGGGGAAGCCGGCGCCTTTGAAAGACATCTCGTGGCGGATGTCTGAATCGGAATATTGTGAAATTAGGGGGTGTCTCCTCGGTCCCTCTGGCCTGCTGTCTCCGGGGAGACTGCAGCGAGTGACGGAACTGTAACAACATGCACCATCGCTGGGCATCAGGGATTTCCCTTGCGTTTCCCGCCCTGAATGCCTGCCCTGTGCACCACCTCAGCGCGCCGCGTCCGCCAGAATCCAGCGCGCCGCCTTTTCGGCCACCATCAGCGTCGGGCTGTTGGTGTTGCCGCTGGTGATGGTGGGCATCACGCCCGCGTCCACCACGCGCAGGCCGGCGACGCCGTGCACGCGCAGCCGGCTGTCCACCACGGCCATGGGATCGCTGCCGGGCCCTTGCGTCCGGCCCATTTTCGTCGTGCCCACCGGGTGAAAGATGGTGCTCGCGATGTCGCCGGCCAGGCGCGCCAGCTCCTCGTCGCTCTGGAACCGGGCGCCAGGCCGAAACTCCTCGGGCCGGTAGGGCGCCAGCGCCGGCTGGGCCACGATGCGGCGCGTCATGCGCAGGCTGTCGGCGGCCACGCGCCGGTCTTCGTCGGTGGACAGGTAGTTCGGCGCGATCGCGGGGGCGTCCTCGAAGCGGCCCGACTTGAGCTGCACGGTGCCGCGGCTGGTGGGGTTGAGGTTGCAGACGCTTGCGGTAAAGGCGGGAAAGTCGTGCAGAGGCTCACCGAAAGCGTCCAGGCTCAGCGGCTGGACGTGGTATTCAAGATTGGGATGCGGCTGCGCCGGGTCGCTGCGGGTGAAGGCGCCAAGCTGGCTGGGCGCCATGCTCATGGGGCCGCTGCGCCTGAACAGGTATTCCAGGCCGATCATGGCCTTGCCCCAGGGGCTGGCCGCCAAGGTGTTCAGCGTCCTGGCGCCCTGCACCTTGAACACGGCGCGGATCTGCAGATGATCCTGCAGATTGGCGCCCACACCGGGCAGATCCTGCACGACGCCGATGCCGTGGCGCTGCAGCAACTCACCCGGGCCGATGCCCGAGAGCTGCAGGATCTGCGGCGTCCCGATACTGCCGGCACTGAGGATGACCTCGCGGGTGGCGGTGGCCGTCACCATCTCGCGGCCCGTCCAGACCTGCACGCCCGTGCAGCGGTGGCTGCCATCGGGCTGGGTTTCCACGATCAGGCGGGCCACTTGCGCCGAGGTCCACAACTCGAAATTCGGGCGCCCGTAACAAGTGGGCCGCAAAAACGCCTTGGCGGCATTCCAGCGCCAGCCGGCCTTCTGGTTCACCTCGAAATAACCCACACCTTCGTTGTCCCCGGTGTTGAAGTCCTCGGTGGCCGGGATGCCGGCCTGCCGCGCCGCCTGGGCGAACGCATCCAACACGTCCCAGCGCAGGCGCTGCTTCTCGATGCGCCATTCCCCACCGGCCTGGTGATGGCGCAGCACCTCGCGCCAGGTGGCGTCGGCGGGTGGCACCTGGCCCTCCAGCAGCTCCGACGGCGTGCCACGGGCCCCGTGCGCCCCCGACGCGCCTTTGTGGTGGTCTTCATGCAGCTTGAAATACGGCAGGCAGTTGGCCCAGGTCCAGCTGTCGTCGCCCGTCAGGCGCGCCCATTGGTCGTAGTCGCGTGCCTGGCCGCGCATGTAGATCATGCCGTTGATGCTGCTGCAGCCACCCAGCACCTTGCCGCGCGGGTAGCGCAACTGCCGGCCATTGAGACCGGCATCCGGCTCGGTGGAATACAGCCAGTCGGTGCGCGGGTTGCCGATGCAGTAGAGGTAGCCCACGGGAATGTGGATCCAGTGGTAGTCGTCCTTGCGGCCCGCTTCGATCAGCAGCACCCGGTTGCGGGCGTCCGCAGACAGCCGGTTGGCCAGCAGGCAGCCCGCCGTGCCGGCGCCGATGATGATGGTGTCGAAGGTGGTACTCATGCCTGGGGCTCCGGTCGGTTCTCACGCGCAAAGGCCGGCGGTCTGGCATCGCCGGTCCGGGGCTAGCTTACCGCGTGCCGCGGCCGGGGCGACGCCCCGGCCCGGACATCGACGGCGCAGGCGTGCTGCATCGCAATAAATATTGTCTATTTATAGTTTAGTGAAAATCAAATGTATTTATTGATAGGTCGCCACTATGATTCAGTCCATCGGGTTCTCGACCCGTACTGAAGCACCAATTCATCATCAACCCAGGAGTTATCCCTCATGTCCCTGATCAACACCCCCGTCCAGCCTTTCAAGACCCAGGCCTTCCACAACGGCAAGTTCATTGAAGTGACCGAAGCCAGCCTCAAGGGCAAGTGGTCGGTGCTGATTTTCATGCCCGCGGCCTTCACCTTCAACTGCCCGACTGAAGTGGAGGACGCCGCCGACAACTACGCCGAATTCCAGAAAGCCGGCGCCGAGGTGTACATCGTCACGACCGACACCCATTTCTCGCACAAGGTGTGGCATGAAACCTCCCCCGCCGTGGGCAAGGCCAAGTTCCCGCTGGTGGGCGACCCCACCCATCAACTGACCCGCGCCTTCGACGTGCACATCGACGCCGAGGGTCTGGCGCTGCGCGGCACCTTCATCAT
>JAEWVY010000392.1 GCA_023396625.1 Pseudomonadota bacterium
TGTCGCGGGCGACGAGCTCCAACACACGCAGCGGCGCATGCGTCGCGGCGGCGCGGGTCCGCGCCAGAGCGTCCAGCGCCAGCTGCCGCCCGGACGTCTTGGCCGTCAGGTAGAACACCTTGTCCAGACCGTCGTTCCCCGCAGGGGCCTTCCCCGGGGCCGGCGGCATGGCCCGCAGCATCGGGAACAGCACGCCCAGTGTCTTGCCGATGCCCGTGGGGGCCTGCGCCATCAGGCAGCGTCCGGCACGTGCCACGCGGTACACGGCGCCCGCCAGCTCGCGCTGCCCGGCACGGAAGGCCGGCAGCGGGAACGCCAAGCCGGCCAGCGCCGCATCGCGCGCCGCGCGGTGAGCCTGTTCTTGCGCCGCCCAAGCCAGAAAGCAGCGGCATTGCGCTTCGAAAAAAGCGAGCAGCGCCGGCGCGTCGTGCACCTCGGTCATGACGGTTTCGGCCCGGGTGTCGACATTGAAATACACCAAGGCCAGCGTCACCTCCGGCAGGCCCAGTTGGCGGCAGATCAGCCAGCCATAGATGCGCGCCTGCGCCCAGTGCAGCGCCCGGTGGTTGCCGGGGATGGCGGCGACATCCCCGCGGTAGGTTTTGATCTCCTCCAGCCGTCTTGCCGCCGGGTCCCAGCCGTCCGCGCGGCCACGCACGCGCAGGCCGCCGAAGTCGCCCTCCAGCAACACCTCGCGCTGGTAGCCGGCAGGCCGTCGCGCCGTGACGGCGCCGTGGCCTTCGATACCTTCCGCCCCCGTGGGCGACGGCGTAAAGCGCAGGTCCAGGTCGCCCTGGCGCGCGGTGAACTCGCACAGCGCCCGTACCGCCACGCAGTAGCCCGGCAGCCCGGCGACCTGGGGCAACGAGAGGGTGGTCTCGGGCATCCAGACCCCGCGTCAGCACGGCCGGGGTCCGGGCCCGGTGGATGAGGCCGGGACCGCCGGGGCAGCCACCACGACGGTCAGCATTGCACGGCCCCCAGCGGCGCCTGGTCGTCGTCCTCGAACGCCAGCGGTGTGCGTTTGGCCAGCTCCAGCCAGACCGAGAACGGCAGGCGCTCCACCGGCCGTCGCGGCGCCGGGCGCGCCACGGTGAGGCGGTCGCCCACGGCCAGCATCACCCCGCATTCCAGCGGAATCTCCTCGGGCGCCCCGATGGCGCGGCCGCGGGAATCGGCGCCCAGCACGTACCAGCACTCGCCGCCCAGATCGAGATAGGCCGCCCGTTTGGCGGGCTTCTTCAGGTCGCCCAGCAGATCCGCCCGCCGCACCTTGATCTCGTGAACCACGGGTTGGATGTAGGCCTCGACCGTGGTGTTCCGGATGGAGAACACATCGGGCATCGCCACCACCCACCGGAATGCCGCTTGCTCCGCGGCGACGGGCGCGTCCGGCACCCGCGCGCGCAAAGCCAGCCCGGTCCAGACCACGCGGCCTGCCCGCGCCATGTCGCGGGCAACGGTCTGCACCAGGGCCTCATGCGCCGTGCGGGCCGCCCGGTTGCCCTGGAGGCTGGCCGCGAGGCGCGCCACACCGGCATCGGTCACACGCAGGGTTTCATGGCCCGAGGGCACGCGCACGCGCTCGAGCAGGCCGGCGGCCAGCAGTTCGATTTCCACCGCGTCCTGGCAAGGCCAGCCCGCCGAGCGGTGAACCTCACGCAGGCGGCGGGCATGGACGCGGCCGAGCGGGCCCGAAGCGGTCACTGGGTCTGAAGCGGCGCGTCCCGACCGGGGATCCATGAGATGGCCCTGTCCGCGGGTCGAATCAGACCTGGACGCGCGCCGCGCGGCGCCGCGCACGCCAGGCGCCAAAGAGAATGACCACGCCCGGAATCAGAATCATCGCCCAGATGATTTTCTCCAGATTGGCCTTGACCCACGGCACACTGCCGAAAAAGTAGCCTGCCGTCACGATACTGCCGACCCAGAGCGTCCCCCCGCTGATGTCGTACAACGCGAAGCGGCCCCGGCTCATGCGTGCCACCCCCGCGACAAAGGGCGCGAATGTCCGCAGAAAAGGCAGGAAGCGCGCCACCACGATGGTGATGCCCCCATGCCGCTCGTAGAACGCGTGCGTCTGGTCAAAGGCGCGGCGGTTGAAAAACCGGGAGTTCTCCCACCTGAACACCCGGGGCCCGAGGTGCCGCCCGATCGCGTAGTTGCTCTGGTTGCCCGCCACGGCCGCCGCGAGCAACAGGCCCACGGCCAGCGGATAGCTCATCAGCCCCACGCCGCACATGGCCCCCACCACGAACAGCAGCGAATCGCCCGGAAGAAAGGGCATGACCACGACACCCGTCTCGACAAAGATGATCAGGAACAGCAGCGCATACACCCACGTGCCGTGGCTTTGCACGAAGATTTCCAGATGGCGGTCCACGTGCAGGACGAAGTCCAGGGCGAAAGCGACGAATTCCATGGTGGAGGATTATCCATGGCGCCCCTCGGTGGCCGTGCACGAGCGACGTGGCGGAACCCGTCCGCTTGCGAACAGGTCGAAACGCTGCCCCGGGCCGGCTCAGGCCGACCGCTGGCGCAGCCCGGCGCGCAAGGTGGCCGGCGCAATCACCTTGTGCGCCGGGCCGACGAAGAGCATGTAGAGGCGCCCCAGCCCGTTGTGCACATGGACCACGGTGGACACCGCAAGCACGGTCGAATCCGGGCGCGACCGCTTGCACACCGACACCAGCACGTCCAGGTGCTTGTCCGTGTCGCCCAGGATCACCTCGTCCTCGCTCAGGTAACGCAGCGTGAAGATGCCCAGGCGATCGCCTACGTGGTACGCCTCCAGCGGTCTGGAGAAGTCCCGCGCATCCAGCGCGCCCAGGTCCTTCAGGCCGAACCAGGTCACCACGCGGTTGCGCACGCGCATCAGGAAGCCCACCCACGCCGGGGACTTGCCGAAGGTGCGCAGGCTCAAGGCCAGGGCGCTCAACGCGGCGTCCTCGGACGGCAGACCAGCTTCGTAGCTGTCGAAAAAATGGGCGCCGGCCAGGCGGCGGTGGAT
>JAEWVY010000403.1 GCA_023396625.1 Pseudomonadota bacterium
CACGCCTTCTGCGCACAGCTGGGAACCGAACACGACCACCAGCGCCATGCCCAGCACCCCGAGCAGCACGGGCGGCGCCACCAGTTTCCAGCTCAAACCGGCAAAAAAGATGACCGACAACCCCGCAGCCAGCACCAGCATCGCCGTCCCCAGGTCGGGCTGCTTGACGATCAACCCCACAGGCACCGCCAACAGGATGCCCGCGACGAGGAAATCGAGCGGCCGCAACTGGCCCTCGCGCTTTTGAAACCACCACGCCAGCATCAGTGGCATGGCGATCTTGAGAATTTCGCTGGGCTGGATCACCAGGCCCACGTTCAGCCACCGCCTGGCGCCTTTCTTTGTGATGCCGAACACCGCCACGGCAACGAGCAGGGCCACGCCCAGGACATACAGCGGCACGGCCGCGGCCATCAACCGCTGGGGCGGCACCTGCGCCACCACAAACATGATGAACCCGGCAATCAACATGTTCCGCCCATGATCGACAAAACGGGTTCCGTGGTCGTACCCCGACGAATACATGGTCAGCAGGCCAAGACAGCCCAGCACAAACACCACAAAGGCCAGCGGTCCGTCGAACCCGCGCAGCAGCGGGCTGAGACGGCGCCAGAGCGGAGGTTGGTCAAAAACGGCGGCCATGGCTGCGATTATCCCGCGTGCCCCGCATCGACTCGGTCGGTCTCGATCACCGGCCGGCCGGCCATGACCACAAAGCGCGCCAGCGTGGCCGCCTGGGCGTCGCGCCGGGTCACGTCGTCCACCACGCGCAAGGTCGTCGTCATGTGCCGCGGCGTGAAATCCGCCAGGCCATACCCATGCCGCTGGTTGTCGGCGAACACGAAGTGTGGGTTTTCAGCCAGTTGCCGCGTGAAATGGCCCAACGAACTGGCGCGCGAGGTGATGCTGGTGCCGCAGAATTCGACCCCGATCGGCGCACTTTCGGGCCGGTCATAGTCGGCCTTGACATGCCCGACCCAGTTTTCGTGCACATCACCGCCCAACAGCACCGGATTGGACAGATGATGGCGCTGCACCGAGGCAATGAAACGGTTGCGGGCCGGCCCATACCCATCCCAGCCATCGTTCCACAAGCGGCGGTCCGGCCCGGATCGAAAATTCCGGCGGCCAAACAAGGTTTGCTGCCCCAGCACGTGCCAAACGGCGCCGCCGTCCTGCGCAAAGGCGCGATCCAGCCATTGCTCCTGGGCTCGGCCAAGCAAGGAGCGGCGCGGATCCTCCCAGACTTCGCAGCGGGCCGGCTCAACCTGCCCCGAGCCAGCCCGTCCGCCAGGCGTGCACGCCTGCACGTCGCGGTATTGCCGGCCATCGAGCCAGTACAGCGTGGCCAGCCGGCCGAACGGCACTTTGCCGTAAATACGCATTTCCGCCCCCTGCGCCAGTCCGGCCACCGCCCGGGTCAGCACCGCGGCGCGCACCGGCATGTGCTCGTAAAACGCCTGGAAAGCCGCGGCCCGCCGGGCAGCGAAATCGGGCTCCGGCGCCCCCGAATTGCCGGGCCATAGGCCTGCGTAGTCGTTCTGCACCTCGTGATCATCCCAGGTCACCAGCCACGGACAGGCCGCGTGCATGGCCTGCAGCTCCGGCTCGCCACGGTACAGCGCATAACGCTGGCGGTAATCTTCCAGCGTCCGGACCCAGCCACCGATGGGCATGCGAACCGCATTCACCGCGCCCGGATACTCGTAGATGTAGTCCCCCAGAAACATCACCACGTCGGGATTTTCGTCACGCAGGTGCCGCCAGGCACTGAAATAACCATGTTCCCACCGCTGGCACGACGCATAGGCCAGGCGCAAGCGGGCCGTCAACACGTCCGGTGCCGGGAAGGTCCGCGTGCGTCCGGTGGGGCTCACCGCATCACCGGCCATGAAGCGGTAAAAGTACCAACGGTCCGCGGCCAGCCCCGACACCTCCACGTGGACCGAGTGACCCAATTCGGCCGGCGCCTCGGACCATCCGGACTTCACGATATGCCGGAACGCCTCGTCACTCGAAACCTCCCACCGGACACTGACGGGCCTGTCGGCAGGCAGTGCGCCTCCCGCCCGCGCCGACCCCATCAGCCGGGTCCACAGCACCACGCCCTCATGCGTGGGTGAGCCGCTGGCCACGCCCAGCGAAAACGGGTCGTCCTGCCAGTGCGGCTGTCCCTGGACGCCGCGCGACCAGCCCAGTGGAGCCGCGGCGGCAGCAACACGCATGAACAGGTCCCGCCGGTCGAACGGGATGGCAGACTTGAACATGTGATCGATTCTGGCACGCCACCGCCAGGATGCACCAACGTTCCGGTCCGCCTATGATGCGGCCTGCCATGACGACCACACACCTTCTGTATTTGCACGGATTTCGCTCGTCCCCGCAGTCGACAAAAGCCCGCATGGTCGCCGCGCGGGTCCACACACAACATCCCCGCGTGACCTGGTGGTGCCCTCAGCTGCCCCCGTCGCCGCGGGACGCCCTGGCCCTGGTGACAAACGGCATCGCTGCGTGGCCACGGGCGTCGATGGCGGTGATCGGCTCGTCCCTGGGGGGCTACTACGCGACCTGGGTCGCCCGGCAGACGGGTTGCCGGGCCGTGCTGCTGAATCCGGCGGTGGATCCGGCACGGGACCTGGCCGCCCACATCGGGGAACAGGCCAGTTGGCACGATCCGCAGGACCGCTTCTTCTTCGAGCCCAGATTCGTCGACGAACTGCGCGCCCTCGACGCCGGGCCACTGCCCCATCCCGAACGGGTTCTGGCCATCATTGCCCAGGGCGACGAAGTGCTCGACTGGCGTGAGATGCTTGCCCGCTACCCGGGTTCGCGCGTCAAGCTGCTCGAGGGCAGCGACCATGCCCTCACCGATTTCGACGAGCATATCGACGACGTGTTCTCCTTTCTCGACCTGGTCTGATCCCCACGGAGGCTCCCGCAGCGGCTGGCAACGCCAGCGGCGGCGGCATGGGACAATTCCGCCCCATGTATGCATTGTTTGAAGATGCCGGCAAATTCATGGCCGGCCGTGTGTTGACCGAGGCCGAGGCCTCGGCGCAGATCGAGCTTGACAGCGGCAAGCGAGTCAAGGTCAAGACCACCCACATCCTGCTCAAGTTCGACAAAACGGCCCCGGCCGAACTGATCGCCCAGGCCCAGGCCGTGGCCCAATCCATCGAACTGGAGCTGGCATGGGAGTTTGCCCCGGAGGAGGAATTCGGTTTCTCTGACCTCGCGCGCGACTACTTCAGCGCCGATGCCACGCTCGCGCAACAAGCCGGCGCGTTGTTTCGCCTGTTCGAGGCACCGCATTACTTCCGCCGCGCCGGCAAGGGTCGGTTTCGCAAGGCCCCCGCTGAAATCGTCCAGCAGGCCCTGGCCGCGATCGAGAAAAAGAGGCTGCTGGCCCAGCAGATCGCCACCTGGGCCAGCGAACTCGGTGCGGGGCGTTGTCCGGCGCCGATTCGGGAGCAGCTGTACAAAATTCTGTTCCGGCCCGACAAGAACGCGCCGGAGTACAAGGCTGTGGTGGAGGCCAGCCGGGCCACCCAGATGGCGCCCCTGGCCCTGCTGAAACGTGCGGGCGCCATCGACTCCGCCTTCCAGTTCCACTGGCAGCGCTTCCTGTTCGAGAACTTTCCCAAGGGCACGGGCTTTCCGCCATTGCACGCACCACCGATTCGCGACACGTTGCCGGTCGCCGGGGTGCAGGCCTACTCGATCGACGACTCGCACACCACCGAGATCGACGACGCACTGTCGGTGCAAGGCCTCGACACGGGCACCGTGGTGCTCGGCATCCACATCGCCGCGCCCGGCCTCGCCTTGACACCCGACAGCCCGGTCGGCCAGTTGGGCCGCAACCGCCTGTCCACCGTCTACATGCCAGGCTACAAGATCACCATGTTGCCCGACGAGGTGGTGCAGGCCTACACCCTTTCCGAGGGCCGTGCCGTGCCCGCCGTGTCGTTGTATGTGACGCTGGACGAAGCCACGCTGGAGATCAAGGGCAGCGAAACGCGGCTGGAACAGGTGCCGATCGCGGCCAACCTGCGGCACGACCAACTCGACCAGGTCATCACCACCGAATGGCTGGAGGACCCTGAGTTCGAACATGCCAACGGCCACGCGGCGCTGCCGATCGCGCGCCACGAACTTGCCTTCCTGTACCGGCTGGCCAAGCACCTGAAGGCGCGGCGCGAGGTGGTGCGCGGAAAACCCGAGACTTTCAGCCGTCCCGACTACACCTTCCGCCTGGTCACCGCCTGCCCGCCCCGGGACGGGCAGGTTCCTGAGGGAGGCAGCGCGGCGTGCGAGGTGCCAGGCGTGGAAGCCCATCCCCGCGATGACGGCGCAGCGCCCACCGGCAGCGAGCAGGTCGTCATCACCCCCCGCAAGCGCGGCGAGCCCCTGGACCTGATCGTGGCCGAAGCCATGATCCTGGCCAATAGCACCTGGGGCGCCTGGATGGCGGAACTCGGCGTGCCCGCGATCTACCGCAGCCAAGCCAGCCTGGCACCGGGGGTGAAAGTGCGCATGGGCACCAAGGCGCTGCCGCATGCCGGCATCGGCGTGCCCTGCTATGCATGGAGCACCTCGCCGCTGCGCCGCTACACCGACCTGGTGAACCAGTGGCAGATCATCGCTTGCGCCCGCCATGGCAAGACGGCCGCGCTGGCCGCGCCGTTCAAGCCCAAGGACGCCGAACTGTTCTCGATCATCAGCGCCTTCGACGCGGCCTACAGCGCCTACAACGGCCATCAGGCCGGCATGGAACGGTATTGGACACTGAGATACCTTCGGCAACAGGGTCTTACCGAACTCGTGGCCACCACCTTCAAGGAAGCGCCCGGTGGCGCCTGGCTGGTTCGCGCGGACGACCTGCCGCTGGTCTTCCCCGTGTTCGGCGGTCAGGGACTGGCGCGGGGGGCCAAGCTGCGCGTCAGGCTGGGCGCCATCGACGAGATCGCGCTGGATCTCAGTGGCACCGTCGTCGAGCGACTGGACAGCACGCCTGCGGCTGGCAACGAGGCGGAAGAAGAGGAAGAGGTGGCCGCCGGCCCGATCGCCATCGCCGTCGATGTGAACGAGGCGCCGACGGCGGACGTCACCGAGCCCTGATAATTCCTCCTCGTGAATCTGCGGTTTTTCCGGAATCTCAACACGCTTCAGTGGGCACTGGGCGTGTCGATCGCCGTCCATGCGGTGCTGCTGACGGTGCGCTTCGTCGATCCCGAGAGCTTCAATCGTCTGTTCCAGGACACGCCGCTCGAAGTGATTCTGGTCAACGCCAAAAGCCCCGAAAAACCCGATCCAGCCCTGGCCCGGGCCATTGCCCAGCACGCGCTCGCCGGCGGCGGCGAAGCGTCACGCGGGCGCGCCACCACCCCGACACCCGCCTCGGCGCTGACGACCCTCGGCGATTCGCCGGAAGAGGCACAGCGCCAGATCGAGGCCTTGCAGGAGCAGCAGATGCAGCTCCTGGCCCAGTTGCGTCAGCAACTGGCAGCCCTGGCGCCACCCGACCCGAAGCAAGCCAGTCATTCGCGCGAGAGCCAGGCCCGCGAGGAGAAGCGTCGCCAGCTGCTGAAGTTGCTGGCCGAAATCGAACGGCGCATCAACGAGGAAAACGCCCGGCCCAAGAAACGCTACATCAGCCCCGCCACGCGCGAGGCCGTCTACGCGATCTACTACGACGAGCTGCGTCGCAGGATCGAAGACAAGGGCACGGAGAATTTCCCCCAGCTCGCCGGGCGCAAGCTCTATGGTGAACTGACGATGATCGTCACCGTCAACCATGATGGGCGGATTCTAGACACCGAAGTGGTCGAAAGCTCGGGCACCAAGGCCCTGGACCGCCGCGCCCAGGCCATTGCCCGCTCCGCGGCGCCATTTGGCCACTTCTCCCCCGCCATGCGTCGTCAGGCCGACCAGATCGTCGTCGTGTCACGCTTCAAGTTCACCCGCGACGAAACGCTCGAAACCAAGCTCACGGACCGCTGAGACACGGCCCTTTGCCGGACATCGCGAAGCCGTCTTGCCAGGAAACCCGCATCATGTACCTCTATTGCGTCGTCGGAAACCCGGTGGCCCACAGCCGCTCTCCGTGGATCCACACCCGTTTTGCCGAGCTGACCGCGCAGGATCTGCGTTACGAGCGCCGGCTGGCACCGATCGATGGCTTCGCCCTCACCGTCCAGGCATTTCGTGAAGAGGGTGGGCGGGGCTGCAACGTCACGGTGCCATTCAAGCACGAAGCCGCCGCCCTGGCCACGACTCGCAGCCCCCGCGTGACACTGGCGAGAGCAGCCAACACACTGCGCTTTGACAGCCACGCCATCCACGCCGACAACACCGACGGCCTGGGCCTCGTGACCGACATCACGCGCAACGCCAGCCGGACGCTGGAGGCACGAGACGTGTTGCTCATCGGCGCCGGCGGCGCGGCGGCTGGCGTCCTCGGGCCTTTGTTGGGCGAACGGCCCCGCCGCCTCGTCGTCGCCAACCGCACCGAGACACGTGCACGGGAACTGACGGATCGACACGCCACTGTGGCCGCGGCCAGCGGCACGCTGCTGCAAACCTGTGGTCTTGACGATGCCCGGCTGCGGGGCGGGTTCGACGTGGTCATCAATGCGAGCGCCAGCAGCCTGGGCGGCGGCGGCGTGCCCGTCACCGCCCAGGTGCTCAGGCCGGGCAGCCTGGCGCTGGACATGATGTATGGTCCCGCGGCCCGCGGCTTTCTGGACTGGGCTGCCAGCCACGGCGCCGAGCCGCGCGACGGCCTGGGCATGCTGGTCGAGCAGGCCGCCGAGTCCTTCTTCCTCTGGCGCGGCGTGCGACCACCCTCCGCCCCCGTGCTGACCGAATTGCGGCGCCTCGTGGACAGCGGCGCCACGTCGAACCCCTGAGCCCTAGCCAAGGACATGGCATGAAAGCACTCTGGCGCTGGCTGGCCCTCCTGGTCTTGGCTGGCATGGCCCTGCAGCTTTTTTTCGTCGGACGCATCGCCCTGATGGCCGTGCTGGACCCTCAGTCCACGGCTTTCGAACGCTCCGAGGCCTGGCGCCTGCTCAACGCACCCGGCCACCTGCGGTGGCAACAGCAGTGGATCCCTTACCCACGGATCTCCGACCACCTCAAGCGCGCGGTGATCGCTTCCGAGGACGGCGACTTCGTCAGGCACGACGGCGTGGAATGGGAAGCCATCGAGAAGGCCTGGGAGAAAAACGCCCGCGCCGAAATCCAGGCCGCCCGGCGCGCCGCGCAGGCGGGAACCAGCCGGAACAGCCGCCCGCCCAAGATCGTCGGCGGTTCCACCATCACGCAGCAGCTGGCCAAGAATCTGTTGCTGTCGGGCGAGCGCACCTTGCTGCGCAAAGGGCAGGAGTTCGTGCTGACGCTCGCGCTGGAGGCCCTGCTGTCGAAGCAGCGCATTCTGGAAATCTATCTGAACCACGTGGAATGGGGTACGGGTGTCTTCGGCGCGGAAGCCGCGGCCCGGCACTACTACCGCAAGCCGGCGGCCCAACTCTCCGCTTATGAGGCGGCTCGCCTGGCCGTCATGCTCCCGCGGCCAAGGTATTTCGAGCAGGTGCCCAATTCCGCCTACCTGCACCACCGGGCAGGCGTCATCATGGGACGCATGGGGGACGCGGTGTTGCCGTGACGCGGGAAGCGGCCCCGGTGCCTCCGCCGCACGCTTCGGGGCGGCACTTTCGCCCGCTATCATCCCCGCCATGCTTGCCAAGTTGATGAGCCTGTTCCTGCTGGGTCTGATCCGCGTGCTGACGGGCGCCCAGGCCCGCTGGCATGGCTGCCCGCCCAAGGCCGAGCAGCGCATCTACTTTGCCAACCACCAGAGCCATGCCGACCTCGTCATGATCTGGGCAGCACTGCCCCAGGAACTGCGCGCCGTGACGCGGCCGATCGCGGCCAGGGATTACTGGACGGCCTCGCCGTTGCGCCGCTGGCTGACGACCGCGGTCTTCAATGCCGTGTACGTCGAACGGGAGCGCAAAGGGGATGAGGATCCACTGCAGCCCCTGGTGGACGCGCTGCAAAGCGGTGATTCGCTGATCATCTTCCCCGAAGGCACGCGCGGCAACGCGGAAGACCCGCAGCCGTTCAAGGCCGGGCTGTACAACCTGGCCCGGATGTTTCCCGATGTGGTGCTGGTGCCGGCGTGGATCAACAACGTTCAGCGCGTCATGCCCAAGGGCGAGGTGGTGCCGGTGCCCGTGCTGTGCTCGGTGACCTTCGGCGCGCCCGTCCAGCTCGAACCTGCGGAAGAGCGGCGCGTGTTTCTCGACCGCGCGCGGCTGGCCGTGATGGCACTGCGCGACGTGTGAGGCCGTGTCCCGATGAACCAGTTTTTTCGTCAACTCACCGCCGAGCAGCAGGTGGGGGCCCTGTTCGTCCTGGTGTTCGGCCTGCTGGCGCTGGCCTCGGCCACGCTCTCCTTGCTGTCGCTGCGGGAGCGGCCACAGACTCCGGAGTCGGATGCGCAACGCGAGCGGCTGCGCGAACTGGGGGGGCTGTTGCGGACCTCGTGGGGCATGGTGTCGGTGTTCTGGCTGGCGTGGGTACTGGGCGAGCGCGTGGCCACGGTGCTGTTCGCGTTGGTGGCTTTTTTTGCGCTGCGCGAGTTCATCACGCTGTCGCCGACCCGGCGCGGCGACCACCGCAGCCTGGTGCTGGCCTTCTTCGCGGTGCTGCCCGTGCAGTTCTGGCTGGTCGCCTCCCGGCACTTCGATTTGTTCACAGTGTTCATTCCGGTGTACGTGTTCCTGGCGCTGCCGCTGGCGAGCGCGCTGGCGGGCGACCCGCAGCGCTTTCTGGAGCGCAACGCCAAGCTGCAGTGGGGGGTGATGGTCTGCGTGTATGGCATGAGCCATGTCCCGGCGCTGCTGTTGCTGCGATTTCCGAAGTGGGGTGACCGCAATGCCTTCCTGGTGTTCTTTCTCGTGTTCGTCGTGCAGACCGGCATGGTGGCCCAGCACCTGGCCAGCCGCCGGTTGCGCCGTGCGCCCTATGCGCCGCGCATCAGCCAGAGCTTCAACGGGTCGAGTTGGGCCATCGGGGTGGCGGCGGGAGGGTTGCTCGGCGGCCTGCTGGCCGGCATCACCCCGTTCAAGCCCGGGCAGGCGCTGGCCATGGCCCTGGTCGCCTGCGTGGCCGGTTCAGGCGGCCACCTGGTGATGAAGGCTCTCAAGCGTGACCGTGGAGCGCCCACCTGGGGTGCGCAGGGACAGTCGGTCACCGGGGCCAGTGGTCTGCTCGACCGGGTGGACGCCCTGTGTTTTGCCGCACCGGTGTTTTTTCACTCTGTTCGATGGTATTTTGGTGCTTAGCCAGCGCCAAATAGTCATATAAAGCTATTAATTTAGGAGTTATGCGCATCCTCGGCATCGACCCTGGCCTGCAGGTCACCGGCTTCGGCGTGGTCGACGCGCACAGCCACGCCCTGCACTATGTGGCCAGCGGCGTCATCAAGACCACCCACCTGGCGCTGGGAGATCTGCCGGCGCGCCTGAAGGTGTTGTATGAAGGCATCCGCGAGTTGCGCGAACGCTACCAACCCGACGAGGCCTCGGTGGAAATCGTGTTCGTCAACGTGAACCCGCAAGCGACGCTGCTGCTGGGCCAGGCCCGCGGCGCGTGTGTGACGGCGCTGGTGTCCTGCGATCTCCCGGTGGCCGAGTACACCGCCCTGCAGATGAAGCAGGCCATCACCGGCCACGGACGCGCGGCCAAGGCGCAGGTTCAGGAAATGGTCAAGCGTCTGCTGGAACTGCCTGCCACGCCCCGCCAGGACGCCGCGGACGCCCTGGGGCTGGCCATCACCCATGCGCACGCCAGCCGTTCCATGGCACGCCTGGCGGCGGCCGGTGAAGGACTGCGGCGCACGACCGGCGGGATGTACCGCGCCGGACGCAGCCACTGAGCCGCTCGATGTCCGCGCCGCTCAGACGATGCGCTCGAGAACCAGCACGCCAAAAAAGCCGAGTGCCGCCAGCACGGTCCACTTCAGCACCAGCAGCCCCAGGCGCTTGAACCGTGCCTGGCCGGTGCCCACGTAAAAGGCAAAAGACACGCCCGCCGCGATCAGCAGCAGCATCATGG
>JAEWVY010000414.1 GCA_023396625.1 Pseudomonadota bacterium
GTGCCGGTTCGTCGATGTACTCGGCATTGTTCGCCACGATGCCGATGCCCACGGTGCCGGCCCAGTCGGTGACCATGGGCAACTCGGCGGAGAGGAGGTCCAGCAGCGCCTGGGCGTCGTCGGCGTAGTGGTCGGTGATGTAGAGCAGCGCCAGCGTGGGGCTAGCGGCATGGTCCGGTCGGGCCATGAGCGCCTGCAATTGGGCCAGCACGAGCGCGGCGGCCATGCGCCACTGGGGGTGTGAGGCGTGTGCGTAGGGAAAACGCTTCATGGCGGTCCGGAATGTGAAACCCCACCAGGGGGCAATGGGCAGCCCGCGGCGTTCGAGGGCCTGCGGGCGATCCCGTTGCCGGCCGTGCCCATGGCATCCTCAGCGCTTGCGCGTGGTGGTCCTGCGCGCGGGCGTGCGGGCCGATTTGGCGGAGGCGCCGCTGATCTTGCGGGCGGCTGCGCGCGCAGGCGCGGTGGCTGCCTTGACGGCTTCGCGGGCCAGGCCGGTGGCCATGTTTTTGGTGGTGCTCACGGCGGTCTGCTTCGCCGCATCGGCCATGGCGCTGGCGGCGATCTGCTGGAACTGCTGCGTCAGCGCGCCCCACCACTGCATCGGGTCCACGATGCCCCCGGCGGCCGGACCCGCTGGCGTGTCCGCCGCCTTCTTTTTTGGCGCCGTCTTCCTTGTCGCGCCGGTGGCGGCCTGGGCCACGTCGGACGCGAGATTGGCCACGCCCGAGGCCACCCCGGAGACAGTGCCTGCCGCTCCGGCGGCCGTTTCCGTGACCTTCTGCACTCCGCTCATCACGGTGTCGGCCGCCTTGAGCTTGAAGGCGTTGGCCACGTCACCCATGTTGAAGTTCATGCCCTGCAGCGTGGCCAGGGTCATCTTCTGCACCTCCAGCGCCTGGATGGTGGCCTTGAGTGCGGCGGCGTTCTGGTCCAGCCAGAACTGGACCGCCTTGAGTTCGTCGATGCGTTTTTCCAGTTCCTCGACATTGATCGTGGGCGCCACCCAGTTGCCCAGGTTGGGCAACTGCGGAATGTTCTGCGTGGCGCCCTTGGCCAGGTTCTGCAGGAAGTCGAAACCGGGGACGAATTTGCCGAAGCCGAAATGGGACGTGTCGCTCATGGGTCGCTCCGAGGGAGGGTTGCTGTGCACTGCACAGCTTACTCCAAGACCGCTTGCGTGGCGATGGACTCAGGGCGACGGCGCCGCGGCCTCGGGCACGTACACCATGGAGCCGTTCTTCAGGCGGTAGGCGGTGCCGGCCTTGGCGCCCTGGCCCTCGCCGATCTGGCCGGAGGACTTGTATTCCTTGAGCTCCTTGCCCTCCTTCACCACCATGGCCATGTCGGGCTTGCCGGGGTTCTTGATGACGATGACGTCCTGCGTGGCAAAGGGGTTGAGCGGGTTCTCGATCACCGCGATCAGCAGCACGGCGATGATCACCAGGAACACGTCCACGATGTTCACCACGCTCAGGATCGGATCGTCGCCATCGTCGTCGTCTAGGATGTTGATGCTCAGGGCCCGACGCTCCTGGGGCAAAGCCTGCTCAGCCATGGGCCACTCCCACCACGTGCACCGTCGGCGCGTGGGCGCGCGGTCGGGCCGGCGCCTGGGCGCGCAGCTCCAGCACCAGGCTCAACTCCTCCAGCAGCCAGCGCTTGCGCACCGATTGCACGACGTAGGTGATGGCCGCGGACAGCAGCGCCACGATCACGGCCGAGAAGGCCACCACCAGGTTCTGCGCCATGCCCTGGGCGTTGCCCGAGGACACGGCGATCAGCGCCGGCCCCATCGGGATCATCGTGGCCACCAGCCCCAGCATGGGCGCAATGCGGCTGACGATGCGCTGCACCTCGATCTGCTTGAGCACGCGCAATTCCAGGTCGTCCTGCGTGGCCTGGGGATGCGCGCGCCAGAACGCCAGGATGGGCTGACGCCCCTGGCCGCGCAGTGTGCGCAAGGCCAGATCAAACAGCAGCATGCCCAGGCAGAACAGGCCGTAGACGAACATCAGGCACAGCAGCACCAGCACCGGCGTCAGGAAAAACTTGCTGATCTCGTACAGAAAACTTTCGATTCCATTCATTTGCGACTCGTTTCTTCAAGGATTCAAACAGGGTTCATGGCCTCGCGCCGCGTGCGCCAGGCCTGGTAGCCGATGCCGCCCAGCAGTGCCAGTGCCATGAGCCAGCCATAGGTCCAGATCAGTTGCTCGATGCGCTGCGTCTTGGCCACCTCGCGCAGCTCCTGCCCGCGCACCACCTCCGGCGGCTTGGGCGCGGGCGGCATCGGTGGACGAGGCGCCGGCGTCATCGGCGGGAGCGCCTGCGCAGGCGGCGCCTTGGGCGCGGGGGCGGCGGACGTGGGGCTGGCAAGCCCAAAGCCTTGAGCGAGCTCCTTCACGTAGGTCTTGAAGGCTTCATTGGCGGTGTGCACATCGTGTTGGGCCGCCACCTCCTGGTACACCTGCACCAGCTCGCGCTGGGTCTGTTCGTCGGCCTTCCAGTAGTTCTTGCGGATGGCCTCGAGCATGCGCTCGGTCACCTGGGCCAGCGCCGTGGGATTGGACTTTTCGAACCACTCGCGCATGCCCAGCTTGTAGCGGTCCTTGACGTAGGCTTCATGGAACTCCTGCCACTGGTCGTCGCGCACGACGTTGCGGTCCATCACCTGCCAGCCCCAGAAATTGTTCACCGTGTTGAGCATTTGCAGCGTGCCCGCGTAGCCTTCTTTTTGCATTTCCTTCATCCAGTTGGGGTGTTGATAGACCGAGCGCAGCTCGGTGGCCATGAACTTCTCCGCCGTCTCCAGCTTGGCCTTGTTCGGATCGCGCATGTTCGAGATGTAGAGCTGCGGGTTCTTGCCGTCCAGGAACTTCACGGCCTTGGAGATGCCGCCCAGGTACTCGAACGGGTGGTCCGTGTCCAGCAGACCGCGCAGGTTGGACGAGCGCGAGAACACGGCCGCGTCGGTGCCACGCAGGTGCTCGGCGTAGGCATTGATCTCCTGCCCCTTGCCATCGGCGAGCTTGCGGCTCCAGCGAGAGGTGTCGGGACCATAGGCCCAGGACATGCGCGACAGGTAGAGTTTTTCCAGCTTGCCGTCGCCCTCGTCCCACATGTCGGAGGCCAGCGAGGCGTCGGTGAGCTTGGTGCTGTAGTCGCCGCTTTCGTTGCCGAAGACCCGTGTCAGCGCGAACTCGCGCGCGTCCTCGGCATTCACGCCCCGGGCCAGCAGCGCGGCCTGGATGCGCTCGGTATTGGCCTTGACGAAGTTGTGCCGGCCGTCTTCCTTGAGCGCGGCCAGCATGACCACGGCTTCGTTGAAGCGCTCCATCACGTTGGGGAACTGGTCGCGGTACAAGCCGGTGAGCGAGATCACCGCGTCGATGCGGGGGCGCCCGAGCTCGGCCTGCGCGATCACCTCCATGCCCACCACGCGCCCGCCCTCGTCCCACTTGGGCTTGACGCCCATGGCGTAGAGGATTTGCGCCTCCAGCATGCCCAGGTGGCGCATGGTCTCGGTGCTCCACATGGTGAAGGCCAGTTTTTCGGGGAACTTGCCGTGCGTGGCCTGGTAGGTGGTGATGAGCTGCTGCACCGCCTGGCGCCCCGCCTCGTAGGCGGCGCGCGTGGGCACGCGCCCGGGGTCGAAGCCGTACATGTTGCGCCCCGTATGCAGCGCGTCCGGATTGCGAATCGGGTCGCCACCGTAGGACGGGTCGATCCAGCGCGCGGACAGGCCTTTGCTCACGCCTTCGATCTCCCAGGCGGCGCGCAAGTCCACCAGGAACTTGCGCCCACGCAGTGCGAGCGCGCGCAGTTGCGTATCGGTGAGTTCATCCACCGGCCGCTCGGAAAACACGTAGTCCTCCACGAAGCGGTAGGGGCGGGTCTGCTGCAGCGCCTTGTAGTCGCCCTTGAACGCGGCCTTGGCGTTCTTCACGCCCGTCTTCTCGTACAAGGGTTGGCCCAGCATCTGCATCACGTTGCTGACGAGGTGGGCGCGCTCGGCGTCCTTGCCCAGGGTGTGCAGGCCCAGGGGCTGCATGGCCGAACCCAGGTCTTCCAGATAGTCCTCGATGTCACGCAGGAACTTGTCGAAGTCGCGCTCCAGGTCGGCCACCTTCCAGGCCATGTCCTTGTGCATGTTCATCTTCACCGCCTGCTCGATGATGAGCTTGCGGTTGTTGTCCTTCACCAGGCCGCTGTCCAGCGACTGGTACTCGCGGATCAGGTCGTTGATCTTCACGAAGTCGTCGGACAGGCCCGCCGGCGCGAACGCGGGTGTCTGGTGGCTCACGATCACGCCGCGACCGCGGCGCTTGACGTGAATGGCTTCGCCGATGTTGTCCACGATGTACGGGTACACGATGGGCGTGTTGCCCACCAGGATGTTGGGGTCGTCGTACGCCCACAAGCCACGTTCCTTGCCCGGCGTCCATTCCTGCGTGCCATGCGTGCCGAAGTGCACGATGGCGCTGGCCTTGAAGTGCTCGCGCGCCCACAGGTAGTTGGCCATGTAGAAGTGGTTCAGCGGCACCTTGGTGTCGTGGAACAGCTTCTTCTCGTCGTGGTGTCCAGCGGCACTTTCGCTGCGCATGGGCTGGGGCAGCACCACCAGCTTGCCCAGCTTCATGCGCGGGATCACGAAGCCTGCCACGCCGTTCTTGCGGGCCACCCAGTAGCTCTTGTCGGGGGTGCCCCAGAAGGCGTTCACACTTTTGCGGATGGACTCGGGCAAGGTGGCGAACCAGCGCTGGTAGTCGGTCAGCGGCAGGAAGTCCCAGTGCGCCGTCTTCATGAGTTCCGGCAGGGTGCCAGGGCGGTAGCCCGGACGCAGCATCTGACCCACGGCGGCGATGATGTCCTTCTCGCTCGTGCTGTCGAAGGCGTAGCCCTCGGCCTTGAGTTGCTCCACCAGACGCTCGATGGAACGCGGCACGTTCAGGTTGGATGCCCCCTGGTTTTTCTCGCCCGGCGGGTGGTTCCAGAAGTACAGTGCCACCTGCTTGTCGGCGTTGGGGGTGGTCTGCAGTCGTGCCAGGTTCACGGCCTTGCCCACCAGCATGTGCATCTGCTCGGGCATGGGCACGAGCTCGCCGCCTTCGTTGGCGGTGAGCACCACCGGGTCCTGCAAGCCGATGTACTCGGCGTTGGTCAGGGTGAACGGCAGATAGAAGCTGTTCACGCCCACCGTGTCCTTGTAGTAGTCGGCACGCGTGCCGGTGCGGTAGGACAGCACATTGATGGCCGGAATGCCCAGGGCCTGATGCCAGGCCTTGCGCGCGTCCGGATCCACGCCCAGGAAGGTGTTGACCAGCAGCACCTGCACGATGGGCTTGCCCTGGAAAGTGATGAGCGGCTCGTCCACGGGCACCACGCGCGTTGCCCTGGGGTTGGGAAAGCCCGGACCTTCTTCGGG
>JAEWVY010000418.1 GCA_023396625.1 Pseudomonadota bacterium
GGGCATGGAGAACCATTCACGGCGCGCGCCTTCCCAGTCAAACGCATGGCGTTTGTGGTTGGCGGGATCCATCAGGAACGCCAACGGCACCTCGAAGGCATCGGCCACCTCGAAGGGATTGAGCCGCAATTCGAAGGCCGGTTCCACCAGCGCCACGACGGGCGTGACCACGAACGCGGTGCCGGTAACATACGCCGGCAAACTCCCCAGTACATGAATGAATCGGGTTTCCAGGCCGATCTCCTCATGGGCCTCACGCACCGCGGCAGCGGTCTCGTCGGCATCCGCGTCGTCGACCTTGCCGCCTGGAAAGGCGATTTGCCCTGCGTGGGTCGACAGATGCGCGGTGCGCTCCGTCAGCAGCACATGCGGCGCGTCGCCCCCCTTCCCTCGCATGACCAGTGGCACCAGCACGGCCGCGCGGGTACTGCGGCGGCTCGTGAAGGCCGGCTCCCTCACCACTTCGGGTTGCCAGAAAGGCGGGGATTCGAAACGCCGCTGCAAGGCGGACGGCATCAACGCGGCGGCGCCGACGGGGGGAAGGTGCGCATCCACACCGAGAACGGGCACTTCGCGAGGGTCGAACCGGGGGAGTCTGGACAAGGTTCCGTCAGACATGGTCACACACAAAGAAAAAGGCCGCCCGTTTGCCAGGGCAGCCTTCGATGTCAGGAGTCGCGTTGGCGCAATGTTCAGCGAGCGGCCTGAACCTGAAGCAATTTGGTGACGTCCCGGTCATTGGGAAGCGCATAGTCATGGGCCCGGATGATCCTGCTGTCCTCCGTGCGAACGAACTTCAGGCTCACATAGGTGAGGTTGGCGGCGGCCGAATACGTCCCCACCAGCACCATGCTCGCATTGTGACTGCGAGCGATGTCCTTGACTTCCCGCGAAAGCAGCAACTCGCCCGTTTCCTCCTTGACGAAAACATCCCCCCGGAGCTTCATCTCCTTCACATTGAACCCGGCCATCGCCAGGTTTGACGCATATTGCTCCGACAACGTGCGCCCCAGCGGGGCGGACCGGCGCATGTCGTTCACGTTGACGACCGTCGCCACCAGCACGGGCGTGTTTCCGATCGAACGCATGTCGAAACCATCCACCAGTTTGAGAATCGCTCCGCGATTGGTGGCCATGAACTTGCTGGCCAAAGCGTCCTCATATGTCGGATCAACCCGAACCACGGGCGGCGCGCTGCAACCGGCCAGAACCGAGATGGCCAGCGCCGAGAGAATCAGTTTCGATTTCATGGGCCAACCACCTTCATGGTCTTCGGCGTGCGCAGCGCGGCGAACAGCATCTGGTCTTCCTCTTCGACATAGTACACATCGGTCTTGCGCGCCAGATAGCGCTCGCCAGCCGAAATCGTGGTGGTCAGCACCAATTCCGTGCTTGTGGGCCCACCTGTGTACGCGCTCGCGACATAGTCCGCCACGCCAGCCAGCGCGAGCCCCCCGGCGAGTTTCGCATCCACATGCTCCAGACGCAGCCCATAAATCGCATACAGGCCCGCAGTCAGCATGGTGAAGCCACCCGGAACAAAGTGCGGACGAGGACTGTTGTGGCGTACCACCTGCGCGTGGTAGCTCACCTCCATGGCATTGCCCGGTGAATGCTGAACCACGCGCCCGGCCCTGACCAGTTCGGTGATCAGGAAATCACGAAACGCCTGGTCGAACTCCGACGCATTTTGCGGCAGGGCCACATACAACGCCATGGACGCCCCTCCAGCCTTGTTCACGGATTCGAGCGTTTGCGCCACGATATCCTTGGACAACAGGCCCCAGTGCCCGGCCGACCGCACCTTGGGCTGCACTGTCAGGGGGAAATTTTCCGCCACCGGAATGGGTGACGTGGCACATCCGGTCAACATCACGGCGCCGCTCAATAGCGCCCACTGCACGATCTTCTTGCTTGTCAACTTAACCCCCTCATCATAGGTTTCGGGCCTCAACGGGATGCAGGCAACGCGCCAGTCCATGCCCGCGCCACATCATCACACGGATGATTATCAGCAGGGCAGCCGCAAAACAACAAGAAAAATCCGCACCAAATGGGGAATCCTGCCGCAAACCGGCCTGGCTGTTGCGGGTTTGGCAACATGCCTTGGGGCAGAGGCGCCCACTTCGCGGAAGGCGGCAGCCTCCCGCCAGTCAAGAAAACCACCCGCTCAGACCCCGCCGGCCGCTGCCGGGCCCGCGCCTCGAACGGGCGCGACCAGCGGCCTGATCTCGACCTGGGCCTTCAGTTCATGCGCCACCAGGTACGGCAGAGGCATGCCAGACAAAGGGTAGACAGCGGGGTCGAAAGCCCGAACCTCCTCGCGGGCAATGTTTCTCGCCAATTGGGTGCCCACCCGGCCAGGATCGTCAAAACATTCCTGCGGATTGTCCGGCACGATATGGCTGCGGCAGACCACGGGACGAACCCTGTAGATCGAACACTGGTTGTTCAAGAGAAAAGGGCAAGCGATCCGCCTCTGCCGAAACACCGCCCTGACCGCGCTGATTTCAGCCAGGCTGAGCGGCGTGTCCCGGTTGGCGGGTCGGGTGGCGCCATTGAAGGCGCTAAACCAGGACTTCAAATTGGCGCGCACCTGCAGCTTCTGTTTTGTCGGCATCTCGCGCCGCAAAAACCCGATGACGAGCGACTCCTCCCAATTCAGCACGTCCACGATCTGGTGGCAGCAGGTGCCACAGCCCTTGTAACAGGCCTTGGGCAAGGCACCAATTCGCAGTTCCATGGCCTGATGGACTTTTTCGGCCGTTTTCTCCACCTGTATCGGAATCGTCCTGCTCGTCTGGCTCATCTCTCGCTCCACATCCTGCTGCCGGCGTTTCCCGCACCTGCCCCACGCCTCGGGCTTCTTGCAGGACATCTGTCCACCGGGCTTGTCAAAGAAAGAAATTCAACCACAACTCGATCACCCCCCGTTGAATACCCGGGATCGCGCCACGTTGCTTACCGCTCGCCCGCGGCCATTTCCCCCAGCGTGCCGCCAGACGCATGCGCGCTTCTGCGGCAGGCAAACCACCCTCGCGCATGCCACGCATGAATATCGACATTTTTGGCCTGTATCCAGCGTGGAATATAGCGATTGAGTTCAAAATTCATAGCGACTCTGGCCTGCACCCATCCGTCACATGACGCACGGGCGAGGCCACCAGGGCCGCCAGCGCCATGCACGCCAGCAAACCGCCACAACCCATGAACAACTGGGGCAGCGTGATGAAGCGCAACAACCAGCCGGCGAATGCACCGGACAGAGGCGCCAGGCCGACGAAGATGAACATGAACATGCTCATCACGCGCCCCATGAGCCCCGGCGGGGTGCGCCGCTGCAGCCAGGTGAAGATGGACACCTGCATGAATCCGCCCAGCACGCCGATGACACCCAGCAGCGCCGCGCCCTGCCAGGTGGCCGAGATCCGTCCCATGGGCATGAACAGCAGGCCCACCACCACATCCACCGTCAGCATGGTCATGCCCAGCGTGCCCAGCCGCAGCCCGGGGCGCGCGCCGGAGACGGCCATGCCCAACATCGTGCCGGCACCGTGAACCCCCAGCAGGATGCCCAGGGCGGCAGCGCCCAGGTTCAGCGTGGAGGCCAGCACCGGCATCGCGATCTGCACCGGCCCGGTGATCAGCACCGCCACCACGCCCCAGTACAGAAAGCACAGGCGCAGGTCGCGGTCCTGCCACAGGTGGCGCAGACCCGCCGCGACGATCGCGAGCACCGTCTGCCCTGCCGGGGCGGGAATGGACCGGCTGTTCGGGTCGCCCGCGCGCGGGTGCGCGGACGCTTGCACCTGCGCCAGCGTCCAGGCGGAGACCAGGAAACTCAGCGCATCCAGACCAAAGGCCACACTCAGGCCACGTGCGTCCGCGACCACGCCCGCCGTGGCGCCGCCCGCCGCGCCATCGCCCAACACGGCAATCAGCACGCCTGCCAGCAGCGGCCCCAGGAACATCGAGAACTGGCGCACACCCATCATCACGCCGTTGGCCGCAGGCAACTGGGCAGGGGGCATCACGTGCGGCAGCATGGACGTGGCCGAGGGGATGCTGAAGGCCGTGGCCAGGCCAATGGCCAGCGCCAGCGCGTACACGGTCCACAGCGACAGGCTGCCGGTCAGCACCAGCACGGCGAGTGCCCCCAGCAGCACGGTGTTGACGTACTTGGTGATCATCAACACCGTCTTGGGCGAATGGCGGTCCACCACGGCTCCACCGATCAGGATGAACAAGGCACGCGGCAGGCTCAGCAGCCCGAGTACGGTGCCCAGCACCAAGGGGTCCGCGGTCATGCGCAGCACCAGCCAGGGCAAGGCCACCAGGGTGAACTGGTCGCCCAGCATGGAAATGATGGCGCCGGCCATCAGCCAGACAAAGTTACGGTCGCGCAGCAGCGCCGTGCGCGCGGGGGCAGATGAACGAGTGATCATGGGGTTTCTTTCCTCCTGAGGACAGCTACTGAAACCTGCATGGTCGGCCCTCCCCTTGCGTGAGGGTCAAGCGATATCTGCGGTGGACAAGGGGTGACCCTGCGCGGCCAGGGCACAGCGGATGAAGGTCAGGGTGGTGTCGTCGAACACCGTGGTACCTTGCAGCAGGGGTTCGGCTCCGTAGGCTGCAATCAGCTTGCGCAGCAACGCGGGCTGACCACCACACAGATCCAGCATCATCCGCTCCCATTGCGCCACCAGGGCCCGCGCGGCCGCACCCGCCGGATCGGCCTGGGTCGCTTGCAGTGCGTGGGCTTCCCGCCCCAGTTGTTCGATGGCGGCTTCAGGCACGGTGCGCAGCGTGTGCAGCTCGGCCAGCGTCATGTGGCGCAGCATGGCGTCCATGCGCAGGGCGATGGCGACGTTGATGTAACTCACCACCTCCGGCCCGGGACCGTTCCTGAATTGCCCCTTGGGTTCGGCGTGGTACATCCTGCCCCAGCGCTCGATCAGTTCAAAGTTGTCGTTCATCATGGCCAGCGTCAGGTTCATCCAGCGCAGGGCCAGCGACTGCACCGTGGGCGTGTCCGCAGCCAGTTGTCGCAGCATGGCCTGCCGCACCTCGGCAATCAGATGCTCCCAGGCGGCGCCTTGCGCCTTGCGGTTGTCCAATATCTGCCGGATTTCCTCGGCGCTGAAGTACTTGGCGTAGGTGGTCATCAGGGACAGCGTGGACAGCCAGTCGCTCATGTCGGGTTGGTTGCCCGCGGCCAGACGGTCCTGCAGCAGGTGCAATCGCGCACGCAGCTCGGTCGCCTGGCTGATTTCGTGGTCCAGCGCGCGAATCTGGCGGCCAATGGTCTCGTCCAACCCCTCGCCGCCGCGCTCCAGCATGCCGCCCACGTCGGCCAGGGACAAGCCCAGGTGGCGCAGCGCCTGGATGGCGTGCAGACGCGCCACGTCGGCCTGGTCATAGAGCCGGTAGCCCGCTTCCGAACGGGCTGAGGGCTTGAGCAGGCCAATGGTGTCGTAATGGTGCAAGGTGCGCACCGTCAGGCCGGTGCGCTGGGCCAGTTCTCCAACTTTGAGGTGCAAGGCAGGGCTCCTGGGGTGGCGGGCCACCGTGGCGCCACCAATACCCGCAGTATCGACCCTGACGCAATGCAAGGGTCAAGGCTGGCACGATGGGCGCCTGGCCACCCTGCCCTTCTTATTTTCGGGATGAGGTCTCTGCGACCACCGCTTGACCGGGCCCGGATGCCACAGCTTCCGAGCCAGTGCCCCATGCCCACCAGTCCACGCCGAACAACTCGACGGGATGCGGCGTGCGATCAGAACCGTTACCGCAGCGCATGTCGTCCGCGGCGCAATAGTGATCGCAGCCCCAGCAGACTCGCTCAGGGTGCAGAGGAGCGGCGGGAAATTTCTTTGCCATGACCGGCGAGAGGTAGGGTCACCAAGCGGGGCGCTCGGGACCTTTCGCCATCACTCCTTGGCCCCCGCGGTCACCAGCATCTGTTCGATCTCCCGATGTCCCCTCGTCCGCGCATATTGCAGCGCGTCGGGTGTCGCCTTCGACCCTTTGGCGAGCAGAAACTTCACCATCTCGGTCTTGCCGCGACCTGCGGCCACACCGATCGCCGCGCTGCCGCCCTCATTCACATCCATCCCCGCATCCAGGAACAGCTTCACTGCCGTCAGGTCGCCATTGCCCGCGGCCTTGGCAAAGGCCTGGCCGTTGTATTCCATGCCCATCGCCTTGATCTCCTTGCGCGCCTGGACCGCATCCGCGGCCAATGCCACGCCAGACTGAATAGACACGATGGACACGAAGGCAGCCATGGCCGCATGGCACAGGGAGCGACGATTTGCAATCACAATTTTCTTCATCATTCACCTTCCAGGGTTGCAGGAATCAACAGTGAAATTGAACCACATGAAGCGGACCACTGCGTATCGGTGATTCAGGTCACTGCAATGGTGCCGTGCCGCATTGTTTCACGTCTTGGCTATAGATGCATCTGCTCGCTGGTCTCGGCACTTCGGGTACCCAGAAGCGTTTGAGCGCCTTTCGCATGAGATCGCCATTCCGTGACATCGCGGGACCGCACCACGGACACAGCCGACACCGTAGCGTCGCGGACGGCCCCCAAAGCGCAGCTCCTGGGCCTCAGGTGGATGAACTTTTCAGGTGTCGAGTTCATGATGCCACCCCGTGACAATACGTTCTACGAGCAACGTGTCGTTCCAGATGCCTAGAACTGGAAGAGACTCCATGCCGGGAGCCAACTCGCCAACCTTCCATTCCTTATTTCCGTCCCACAGCCACCACGGGCCACGACCATCCGGGGTTTTAATACAGCTTCGAAAAATTGGGAACTCCCGTGTATGGGGCGGAACAGGTTCGTGGGCGACAACGCAAACAATGCCTCGGCTGCATGCCGCCCCGAGCGGAAAGAACGTCGTGAACTGTGGCGGCTGGGCAACCAAGGCTGAAAAATCAGAAGGTCTGGAC
>JAEWVY010000044.1 GCA_023396625.1 Pseudomonadota bacterium
CGCTCGTCGCGGGCGATGCCGGGCTACCGCTCACCGCGTAGGTGAAGGTGGTCGCGGTCGTGACGATCACCCGGAACTGCCCGTTGTATTCCGGCTGGTCAGCCCCGGCGATCTCGACCACCTGCTCCTGCTGATAGGCGTGTCCCGCGCTGATGCTGGCCGTGGCCACGCCATCGACGCAGGTCAGCGTGTCGATGGCCTTGAGCGCGAAGCCGTTGACGAGGCAGGCATCGAGCATCGTCACCAGATCGCCCCAGTTGTTGGCGATCTGCGGCGCACCCGTCATGCCGCTGTTGAAGTATTTGACGGTGAGGTCGGTCATTGCGATGGTTCCTCTGGATCAAGGCGTATCCACGTCGCCGCGAATGAGCAGCGTGAAGTGGTCGTCGGGCACGGATTCCGGCCCCTGCTGAACGGTGCGCACCACCCAGACCGGGAACTGGCTGCCGATGGTGTTGAAGCGCAGCACGTTCCCCGTGGCCCAGCCGTTGCCCCAGCCCAGCGCGGGCAGACGGAAGTACGGCGCCCCGGTGGCCGGGTTATTGGGCGCGCAGTCGGCGCTGGTGTTGCCGGTGGCGATCACGCCGACGTTCTCGCCGATCACCTCGAACGAGGTGCGGTTGGTCATGCGCACCACCCAGCGCTCGGTGAGCGCGCCGCGATTGCTCACGGTGATCGGGTACTGCGTGTGGTTGAAGGTCGCGGTGGCGGCGCTGCCCACTAGGTCGTCCGACCAGCTACCGTTCCAGCTGCTCTGGTCGAACACGAGGTTCACGCGGGCGAACAGGTCTCCGGCCACCAGCGCGCTGGACACGAAGCTGCCGGACAGCGGATCGCCCACACTGGCCAGCGGATACTGGTGCGTCAAAGGCCGCGTGAAGCTGATTTCGCCGCTGATCTGCACGTCGCGCACCACGGCCATGTCCTCGATGCGGTGCTCGACCGTTACCGGCTGGCTGTAGCCCGCGACGTTGGTGAAGGTGACGGTTCCCGCTTCCAGATCGGTGGTGTAGCCGCTGTGGATCACCACGCCGTCGTGGCCGACCACGCGCACGCGCGACAGTCGCACACGAGCGCAATCGATGGTCTGGCCGTTGCCGACCGACGCGGTGATGCGCCCGGTGTGGCCGACCACCGCGAAGCCCCCGGGCCGGAAGATCGGTACACGTCCATCGCTGGGCAGGCGCACGGGGTCGATGCCCAGCAGCGCCGCATCCAGAGGCAGATAGCTGTATGCGACGGCGCTGTAGCGCAGGCTGCTTACCGCCACCGGCTCGGGCCGGAATACCTTGCCGTCCGGGCGCACGTTCTCGGCGTCGAACCACGGCTCGCTTTCATGGCCCGCCGCCGTGACCAGGGTACCGAAACGCACCCGCACGAGGCCGGTGTCGTAGTCCACGCTGCCACTGACACCGGATGCGGAGATCGTGCCGTCGATGCCTGCGGTGACCGTCTGCGTGCCGCCCACCGCACGGGCGAACTGAATCGACAGCGACCCGGGCCGCAGCGGAGCTGCGCCAGTGCGAAACACATACTCGCTGGAGATGTTCTCGCCGACCGTGGTCACGCAACTGGCGCGCGTGATGCTGTTGGCAGCGCCCGCCGACCAGGACGTGAGCGCGACCGTGCCCGACAGGTAGTTGATGCTGCCGCGCGTGACCCAGCCGCTGGGCGTGAACTCGCGCAGCGTGCCCTGGCCGTTGTCGCCCCAGGGCTGGCTGCCTGCGATGGCGAGCAGCACGCTGCCCGCCACCACTTGCGCGTTGACACCGGGCACGAGACGAAAGCTGGGCGCGAAGGAAAAGGTGTCGGTGTGATTGCTGGTCGAGCCCGCACTGTTGTAGCGCAGCTTGACGTAGCCGGACTCGTCGTTCGGGTACAACGACGGCGCATCCACGTAGGTGATGCCGCTGTAGTTCAGGCGGAACATCTGGCCCACGCCGTTCGCCCAGCCCAGTTGCTGTGTGCCATAGACGGGGCGCGGAATCTTGACCGTGACGTCCGGCTGGAACTGCACCTCGCCGGTGGCGTAGTTGACGCTGCCGATGACGACGCCTGAGCGCAGCACGTTGCCCGCGCCGTCGTCACGCGCGTACTGCGTGGGATCGACGCCGTTCCACAGGCCCAGGCCCATCGCCTGAATCTGCTGCTGCGTGTAGACGCCCAGCACGGTGGTGTCGGTCAGCGTGTTCCATTCGATCTCCAGCGAACCCGGCTCGATGGAGCCCAGCGTGGCTGCCACCGGCACGCGGCCCAGCCCGTCGCGCGAGGGGTGTGCGAAAGCGTCCTCCTGCTTGGGGCCTGCGACGTAGTCCACCGTCAGCAGCGCGCCGACCGGCGGCAGCACGTTCGGCGCGAAGCTCAGGAGGTTCTGCGCGACGTTGAGTTCGCCGGTGGCGCTGCCAGACAGCGCGCCGGAAGTGGCGGCAGATGCCGTGCGCGTGCCGGTTCCGCTTTCATGCGGCCATGTGACGGTCAACGTTCCCGGCTGCACGCTCTTGCCTTCGGGCGGTGCAAGCAGCATGGTCTGCGACGCCTTGAGCGCGGCGGTCGGCTGCTGCGTCTCCTGCGTCGGCACGTTCCAGGTCAGGATCAGCGACGAGCCCACGTCGGGCAGCGCGCCCAGCGTGACGACGAACGCGCCGGTGTTCTTGTTGAAGGTGCCTGCGCCGTAGCTGGCGTCCAGTCCTTTGAGGGAGCCGTTGCCGCCTTCGGACAACACGTACCAGCGGCCCTGCGCCATGTAGCTGATCGTGAGCGTGCCCGGTTGCGGCACCGGGTTTACGGTGCCGACGTAGGACTGGCTGCGCGATTCCGGTGTGACCGCGATCTCCGAGCTTTGCGGCGCACGCTGCAACTGCGCGGCGGGTGTGTAGGTGATGGCTTTGCTGGCCGACATCGCGCCGGAGTTCAGGCTCAAGATGCCGTTGGCGTAGTCGATGGTGCCGAGCGTGCCGCTGGCGGTCTTGAGCAGGCCCGCGTCGTCGAAGATCGTGACGCCGCCGGTGACGATGGACAGCGACCCCGGCAAGCAGCCGCCCGGCAGGTTGAAGTTGATGCTGGTCGTCCAGGCGTGGCTGGCGCTGTAGCTCACCGGCGCGGCACCGGGCACGGGCAGACCGGCTGCCGCATACGGTGGCGCGAACGAGATCGGAGTCTCGGTCTGCGCGCTGGGCACGAGCTGCGTGTAGATGGACGCACCCTTGCCGGTGAAATCGCCCACGGCAGCGGCCTGCACCAGTGGCACCACGCCGACGTAGGTGCCCGCATCGGCCACCACCGTGTCGCGCGTTTTGGTGGCGTTGGCCACCCGCGTGAACGTGCGGCTGGCGGGTGAACCGGTGAAGTCGAAGCGCAGCGCGTCGCTGATCGCCACCGTCACCACGGCGGCGCGGTAGTCCTGATCGGTGTTGTAGGTGAAGCTGCGCTCGACCACCGACACGGCGGTGGCGCGCACGTACTGCTCCTTCTGCGTGGGCAGGTTTTCGTTTTCGATGAGGACGAGGGTCTGGCCGACGTTGGGCACGGCGTCGCTGGGGCGCTGGAACAACTGCACCACGCGCTGGCCCGCGATGTGGTTCTCGAACAGGTAGCCCGCCCATTCGGGGCCCTTGTTGAGATAGGCCTCGATGCGCGTCTGGGCCTGATCGCGCGTGTCGAAGGTCTTCTTGGTGGAGAACAGCGTGACGCTGACGCGCGCGTCCTGCGGCGGTTCGGCCACGATGACGTTGGCCCCGAAGTAGGTGTCGGTGTCGTCGGTGGCGACCTGCACGAAGGTCTTGCGCAGGTTGACGCGGCCCCCCGCGCGATCCAGTTCGGAGATGTCAGGGAAGATCGCGTTGGACACGCCATCCGCGATGGTCACGCCCGTGGGCGCGCCGCCGCCTTCGGGCACGTCGGCCATCACGGCGGACTTCAGCAGTTTGACGTCGCCGGATTGGATCGGCATTTCATAACTCCAGGAATCGAAGGGTCAGGCGGTAGAAGTCGGTGCTTGCCCGCGCCGGGATGCCCATCACGGGCTCTGCTTCGATGGCGGTTTCGGCGTGGCGGAAAGCGACGGTGAAGACGCGCGCATCTGCGAAGCTGAGTTCGAAGCGGCCCGTCGTCGCACTCACCGGCGACGCCGCCCACGACCGGAGTTCTTCGACGGTGGCGCGCGTCACCCACGCCATATCGGGTGCGCCCACCAAGGTGATCGGGCGTCCTGCCTGCCGCGTGGCCGACTGGATCAGCAGGGCCCCGGTGATCAGGTAGGACGTGGACGCCACGGCGGGCGACCACGCGTGCTCATCGCTCCACAGCAAGTCGTCCGGCAATGGCAGAGCCACCCCGGTGGCGAGGTTCTTCAGTTGCATCGGTGAACCCGAAAGAGGTCAGGCAGTGCGGGCGCGCGCCGCGTCCAGCAGTTGCAGCAGGCGCGCTTCGTCGCGCGCATCGACGGTGGTGTTGACCCGCTGCGCGCCCGCCGCCAGTTCCACGCGCACCGTGCGCGATGGCGCGCCGTCTGCAGGCAGCGTGGGACGCGGCAGCGAAGAACCGATAGGCGGCACGAGGCCGCCCGATGCGAAGCCCTGGATGCCCGCCATCACATGCCCGGCCAGCGCCTGCGCCGGGGCGCTCAGGTTGTTGATGGCCTCGAGGAAGCCCACGCCCAGGCGCGCGACCGCGCTGCGGTTGACCACGTACTCGCCGGGCGTGAGCATCGCCGGAACCGTGTCGGACCTGGACAGACCGCCGCGCCGGTAGAACTCACCCTCGTGGCGCTCCATGTAGTCGATCAGGTCACGCTCCAGGTCTTTGCCCCAGAGCAGCGGCTGCGCCATTGCCTGCCGCCACGTCTGCTTGATGGTTTCGAGGTTCTGGCGTTCGTTCCCGGTAAGCGTCTTGCGGCCGATGAAGTCTTCCAGCGTGCGGCGATGCTGCTGCGCCTGCTTTCCATAGTTCTCCATCGTCTTGCTGCGCATATCGAGACTGACCGATGCGCCGTAGTTCCACTGCAGCCAGCTGGTGTACTCGTTCATCCCCTGCAGACCGAGGTCGATCATCTTCAGGGCCTCGAAGGCTTCGCGGTTCTTCTTGGGTGAGCTGGGCTTGACCTCCGGGCCAGCCTGCGGCGCGGGTTTGCTGCTGCTCGACAGCGCGCCGACCCGGCCACCCGCCGCGAACCGGGTGACACCCGCCAGCCGCGCCAACGCGCCACTGCCGTACTTGCGTACCGCCGCCTTGCGGAGCACGAAGGCCCCGGCGTCCAGCGTGCGTGGCACGGTGTCGTGGTGGCCGGAGCCGGGCACGGAGCCCCCTGCCATGCGCGGGAAGGCTGGAGCCACCGCGCCGCCGTCGGTAAAGCGCTGCACACCACCGCCGACCAGCCCGCCCATGGCGTTGACCTCGACCTTCTGGACGTAGATGGTGTGGGTGCTGCTGGTGTTCGCGCCGTTCAGGCTCATGATCTCGGCGCGCGCCGCATCCGCGTTGGTCGAGACCTGATGGCGTGATTCGGTCTGGATGCGGTTCAGCGCGTTGA
This sequence comes from Pseudomonadota bacterium, assembly GCA_023396625.1. Taxonomy (GTDB): domain Bacteria; phylum Pseudomonadota; class Gammaproteobacteria; order Burkholderiales; family Burkholderiaceae_C; genus JAEWVY01. Next base: position 5,528 of record JAEWVY010000044.1, read on the forward strand.
TCATCCCTTCGACGTTGGTGATCGCCGCCTGTGCCTTCTCGGTGGCGACCTTCAGTTCGAACTGCGCGTTCTGGTCGGCGTAGACCTTGAGCCGCTCGAGCGCCTCCTTGGCCTTGGACACATCGGCATCGACCGGCAGGGTCTTGCCTTCCTTGAGCAGCGCCTCGTATTCCTTGAGCTTCTTCTCCGCTTCCTGCAGGTCGGCCTGGATCTGCAGCAGGTACTGCTTTTCGGCCAACGCCTTGTCCAGATCGGCGATGGCCTTGTCGAAGCGCGCGGTGTCGGCGTCCAGCGTGACCTTCAGGCCATCCTTGAGCTTGGCGGTGATCTGGTCGATCTGCGTTTGCGTCTGCTCCAGCGTCTGACGGATCTGGTCGCGTGCCGACAGTGCCGCCTGGGCCGCCGTCTGGTGTGCCTTCGCTTCGGCGTCCAGCGCCTTGTTGAGGATGTCCTCGGACTGGCGGATGCGGTCGATGGCGTCGGCCACACCCTGCTTGCCCTGCGCGGCCTGCGCATCGGCGTCCTTGGCTTTCTGCGCCAGCTCGGTGCGCAACTGATCCGCTTGCCGCATCAGATCGGTGGCCTGCTGGTATTCCTGACGGCGGTAGGCCTCGCGCGACTGCGCTTCGAGCTGCGTGACCTGCGACACCGCCTGCTCGGACTGCTTGCGCGCTTCCTCGGCGCGCTTGGCCTCGCTGGTCTGGCTGCTGGCGACCTGCGCGGCCATGTCCATCGCCTTCTGCGCCAACTGGCGGGCCTGCTCCAGTTCGCCATTGGCCAGCGCGCGGCGCGCCTGCTCCTGCATCTCGGCGATCTGGCGCTTGCGATCCTCGGTGGCCTCGTACTCCGTCATGCCCTGACGGCGGATGTCGCGGATGCGCTCTTCCGTGGACATCGACAACTGACGCTTGGCTTCCTCGATGCGCTGGATTTCGGCCAGATGGCGATTGGCCTCGGCGTTGAGCGCGTTGATGTGCTGGCGATATTCGGAGAGCGCCTGCGACAGCGTTTGCCGTTTGGTGGCGAGGATGTCGTTCTCGACGCGCTGCACATTGGCGGCACGTTCGGCCTCGGTCTGGCCCTGGCGCGCGGCGGCCTCCTTGCGCGCCTGCGTTTCCTGGTCGATCAGTAGCAACGTGTCGGTCGTGGTCTGACGGCGCAGCGTGGCCTGCTGGGTCAGAGCGTCGGTGAGCAGTTGCGTGGACTTCGTGATCCTGGCGGTTTCGGACTGCTGGGTACGCTCCAGTTCCGCCTTCTCCTGCTCGTAGCGCGCCTTGACCGCCGTGATCTGCGTTTGCAGATTGGCCTCGACGATGGCGGTGAAGCCCTTGTAGGCCTCGGCCATCTTGGCGGTGGCATCGTTGACTACGCCCTGGGCCTTGCCCACCGCCTGTTCGACCTCGCCCAGACGGCCCTTGAGTTTCTCTAGCGCGCCGTGGACGGCCTCGATGCCGCGCCCCACCGCTTCCTGCGTGCCCTGGCGCACGGCTTCGAGCCGCTTGGCGATTTCCTCGGCGGCGGTCGCGGCAGTGTCCATCGCGTCCTTGGCGGCGTTCGCGCCTTCGGTGGCATCGGCGTACATCTCGCCGAAGATGCGGTTCATCTCGGCCAATCGCTCCTCGTGGCGCTTCGTGGCCTCGGCGATGGTGTCGGTCGTGAAGATGGCGGCGAACATCTCCCACTGGTAGCGCAGGTGCTCGACACCCTTCATCAG
>JAEWVY010000110.1 GCA_023396625.1 Pseudomonadota bacterium
GTGCATTACCGCGATTCGGCCAGGCATGCTATCGAAACTGCAGCTGAATGTGACCTGTTGACGCTGGGTTCTGCCACTTTTGATGCAGATCTTTCGGACGAAGGCGCGGCCCGTGCCCTGCTGCCGCGTGTCGCGGCCCACATGGGGCGGGTGGACGCGGTGATCAACAACGCCGCGCTGTTCGCGCATGACGATGCCGCCAGTTTCAGTTACGCCGCGATGGAGCGGCACCTGCGCAGCAACACCGGCGCGGCCATCGTGCTCGCCCAGGCCCTGCACGCCCATCTGACTGCGCGCGCGGCGCCGGGCGCCGCCGGCGTCGTGGTCAACCTACTCGACCAGAAACTGTGGAACCTCAACCCCGATTTCCTGAGCTATACCCTCTCGAAAGCCGCGCTCGAAGCCGCCACCACCATGCTGGCACAGGCGCTGGCGCCGCAGGTGCGTGTGGTGGGCGTGGCCCCCGGCCTGACCCTCACCAGCCACCTGCTGGACGAGGCACGCTTCGCGGCCCTGCACCGGCTGAGCCCGCTGGGCCGCTCATCGACGTCGGCCGACGTGGCCGCCACCGTGAAATTCGCGCTGGAGAACGCCTCCATCACCGGCACCACGCTGCTGGTGGACGGCGGTCAGCACCTGATGAAGTTCGAACGCGATTTCTCGCTGATGTGAGCACGCCATGCCCCACACCCACGGCACCCAGATCCTCACGCTCACCGGATTGCGCTTCGATGCCAATCTGGGCATCCTGGACCATGAAAAATCCGCGCCGCAGCCGATCCAGGTGGACGCCGAACTCAACCTCGGGCCCCAGCCGCTGCTGCCGCGCGACGATGACATCTGCCACGTGCTCGACTACCGCAAGGTGCGCCGCATCATCATCGACGAATGCACCGCCGAGCACCTGAATCTGCTCGAAAGCCTGATCGGCAAGCTCGCGAACCGGCTGATGCAGCTGCCCGGCGTGGTGGGCGTGCGCGTGAAGATCGCCAAGCTCGAAATCTTCGCGGACTGCGAAGTGGCCATTCGTGCCGAAACCGGGCAGTGGTGAGGCGACCGTCGCCATGGGCCGCCATAGAATCAAGCGAGATTAGTCGATTTATTTCAAATAAGTAACTTTTCTAAGTTCACTACAATCCCCGGCTCGGGCGACATCGCCGCCTGTCTGAACGAAAAGGTGTCTTCCCTGGCGCCCACCCGCAGCAACCTGATCGGCAAGGGCATGGTCTGGCGCCCGAACCACGGGGACACGGCGTTCACCGTGCCCATGTTCGACGCCTTCATGAAACGCATCATGCCCGGCGACGACTGGCGATGACCTCCCGCACAGCATGACCCCCGAAAAACTCGCCCTGGAAAACCACAAGCTCGAAAAACGCCTGTGCCGCCTGGCCGGCCAGGCCATCGTCGACTACGCCATGATCGGCGAGGGCGACCGTGTCATGGTGTGCCTGTCCGGCGGCAAGGACAGCTACGGCCTGCTCGACATCCTGCTCAAGCTCCAGGCCCGCGCGCCGGTGCGCTTCGAACTGATGGCCGTCAACCTCGACCAGAAGCAACCCGGCTTTCCGGCGCATGTGCTGCCCGAGTACCTGAGCCGGCTGGGCGTGCCCTTCCATATCGAGAACCAGGACACCTACTCCATCGTCAAGGACAAGATTCCCGAGGGCAAAACCTTGTGCAGCCTGTGCAGCCGGCTGCGCCGGGGCATCCTGTACCGCGTCGCCGATGAGTTGGGCGCCACCCGCATCGCGCTGGGCCACCACCGCGACGACATGCTGCAGACGCTGTTCCTCAACATGTTCTTCGCCGCCAAACTCAAGGGCATGCCCCCCAAGCTCGTGAGCGACGACGGCCGGCACGTCGTGATCCGCCCGCTGGCCTACGTCGCGGAAAAGGACCTCATCCGCTGGGCCGAGTATCGGCAGTTCCCCATCATCCCGTGCACGCTCTGCGGCAGCCAGGAGAACCTGCAGCGCAAGCAGGTGGGCGACCTGCTGCGCGAGTGGGACCGGAAATACCCGGGCCGGCTCGACAACATGCTGCATGCCATGCAACACGTCGTGCCCTCGCACCTGATGGACCCGCGCCTGTACGATTTCCAGCACCTGGAGGCCACCGGCGTGGCCAGCGAAGACGGCGACAAGGCCTTCGACGAGACCGCCTTCACCGCGTCCTCGGCCGCCGCGATCCAGGTCATAAATATCAAATAAAAAGTCACTTATCCAGCGTCACTGCTTGATATTTAGCTATCAAAACAGGATGGAAGCCACCCGTCTCATCGCCATCCGCCACGGCGAGACCGCCTGGAACGTGGACACCCGCGTCCAGGGCCATCTCGACATCCCCCTCAACGCGCGAGGCCGCTGGCAGGCCGCGCGGCTGGCGCGGGCGCTGGCCATGCGGGAAACCGTTCAAGCCGTCTACAGCAGCGACCTGCTGCGGGCCCGCGACACCGCGCGCGCCATCAGCGAGGCCACCGGCGCCCGGCTGACCCTCGACACGGGCCTGCGCGAGCGCAGCTTTGGCATCTTCCAGGGCCGGACCTTCGGGGAGGTCCAGGCCGACCACCCCGAGGAAGCCCTCCGCTGGCGCAAGCGCGACCCGCACTGGACGCCCGAAGGCGGCGAATCCCTGGTCGCGATGCGCGAACGCATCGACACCACGGTGCGCGCGCTGGCCGCGCGCCACCCCGGCGAGCAGGTCGTGCTGGTGGCGCACGGCGGCGTGCTGGACCTGCTCTACCGCGCCGCTACCGGCCAGGACCTGCAGGCCCCGCGCACCTGGCAGCTCGGCAACACCGCCATCAACCGCCTGCTGTGGACCCCCGACGGGCTGACCCTCGTGGGCTGGGCCGACACTACCCACCTCGACGACGAGGCGCTCGATGAATCCTTCCACTGACCCACCTGCCGCACTGGCCGGGCTGATCGGCCGGCACGTGGACGCCATCGACACCCCGGCACTCGTGATCGACCTCGACGCCATGCACCGCAATCTCGCGCGCATGGCGGAATTCGCCCGGACGCACCGGATCCGGCTGCGCCCCCACGCCAAGATGCACAAGAGCGCCGCGCTGGCGCGGCTGCAGATGCAGGCCGGCGCGGTGGGTGTGTGCGTGCAGAAAACCGCCGAAGCCGAGGCGCTGGCCGCCGGCGGCGTGACCGACCTCTACCTCAGCAACGAAGTCGTCTCGCCGGCCAAACTGCGCCGCGTGGCCGCACTGGCCGAGCGCCTGCATGCCGCAGGCGGGCAACTGGCCATCGCCGTGGACAGCCTGGAGGGCATCCACCAGCTCGCCGCGGCCATGCCCCCATCGGCGGGCGAAGCCCGCATCGACGTGTTCATCGAAATCGATGTCGGCCAGGGCCGCTGCGGCGTGCCGCCGGGCCCGGCCGCCACGGCGCTGGCGCGGGCCATCGGCGGGCAGGCCCGGCTGCGCTTCGCGGGGCTGCAGGCCTACCACGGCCGGGCGCAGCACCTTCGCAGCGTGGCCGAACGGCGCCAAGCCATCGCCCAGGCCGCCGCGGCCGTGGCGCAGACGCGCGCGCTCTTGGACGCCGAAGGCCTCGCGGCCCCCCTGGTCACCGGCGCCGGCACGGGGACCTTCGCATTGGAAGCGGCCAGCGGCGTCTGGGGGGAACTGCAGGTCGGCAGCTACCTTTTCATGGATGCCGACTACGCC